>JAUVJW010000076.1 GCA_030596465.1 Candidatus Fermentibacteraceae bacterium
AAGAGAATTTTACCACTGCCAGATCTCCATTGCCTCCACCGAAAGCATCCCGGGAGAATGTTGCTATTATCGAGTTGTCATCGAGGAATTCCACAGCAGATGCGGTTGTTCTGCGGTCACCATAGACGCTCAGATCCAGTATATCTCCATTGGAGCTCATAAGAGTTACTGCATTTGCCCCGGAGGTGCTGTCTTTACCGACGTGAATGATGGTTCCATCCTGTGCAGTTGCCATGCAGCGGGATTCAATGTTCTTTCGAAGAAGAAAGTGCTGTACTTCACCGCCGGAAGCATTAAAGCTGATGAAATGCGATGACCGAAATTCGGGGGTTAGTATCCGAACGGTGAATGAAGCCACAGCATTGCTGTCCGGAAGCCATCTGAGTGCAGATATATCAGGCTGTATTGCTCCCGGCAGATCGATCCACTTTTCAGATTCCCAGAGAATATTACCTGCTGCATCAAATCTGATCGCTTTAAAGGTAAAACCTGTATGCTGCATATCGGCATATGTGGCAAAGACTGCAATGCAGCCATTGTCCGCAGTTGCAAGCAGCAGGGGTTTGCATTCCCCGGAAAGGGAATCTGACCAGTTGTGGAGTAAACGGCCGGTACTGTCGAACTGCGCTACCCAGAACTCACTCCAGAAACCCCAGTCCCATGTGCCGGTTGCTGTAAAACCGCCATCTGATCCGGGTATGATGTCTGTGGCATAGTTCCAGCAGTCTGTGCCCCCTGCAACAAGATTAATAAGGCTACAATCAGTTTTCGGTGATTCTTTTCCGAGAAGCAGGATAGATGCCGCAGCCAGAAGAAGAACCGCTCCTGTTATGGTTATCCAGGCAAGTTTTCTTCTTGGCGCAGACGGCAGTATTTCGATTTCCGGTGATTCTCCGGAGATTCTGTTCAGCGCAGATATTATCTCGGGTGTCTTTGTTTTTTGTGCAGTGCAGTCAAGCCACTGGTGTGAGTTGGTAAAGTACTTGATACCTTTCGATATTTCGCTCTTTCCGAATACCAGAGGAACAATTGGTGTTTTCAGGTTGGTTGCTATATCAAGTTCGTTCCGTATCTGCCATGAGTCATTTGCATTCCCTGAATAAACAAGAACAAGAGCCGCCGATGTGGCTATTGCGGTATAAATGCATTCAGCCCAGTCGGATCCAGCCTGAATATCTCTTGATGATATCCAGCACTTGTATCCACTGCTCTCCAGCTGCTCCACAAGCTTTCCAGCCATTTTGGCATCATTGCTTGAGTGACAGATAAATACCCGTTTGTTCATTCAGCTGACCTTGCGTTTACTTTAAAAATTAACCCCGTTAAGATAGTAGTATACAAAAGAACAAATCAATGTGCTCTTGTCGTAACAAAGCTTTCAGTCCTCTGGTAATGGTATTTATATGATGAATTGAGACATGGTCAGTTTGAGGATTAACTCAGTTCATCCGGAATGGATAATTCTCAAGATTATGGAAGAGAAATCTGTTCTTGCGTAATAGGGCGGAGTTAATTATCTAAGGTGGAATATTTTTACTGTAGTTGAGTGTTTTGTTCTAATTGTTTTCTAAGGAATTTTTATTCATGAATGAACACAGGGTTGTTATCACAGGTCTTGGCGCTGTAACGCCGCTGGGTACAGGTGTTGAGGAGTCCTTTAATGGATTTCTTGAGGGGCGAAACGGAATTGCCAGGGTTACTCATTTTGATGTAACTGATTATCGTTCAAAGCTTGCCGCGGAGGTTAGCGACTTTCAGGTTGAGGATTGGATTGACAGGAAATCAGCAAGGCGTATGGACAGGTTTACGCAGTTTGCCATGGTAGCGTCAGCAATGGCAATGGAAGATTCCGGACTGGATTCTTTTAACAACAACAGAGCTGGTGTAGTGATTGGCTCTGGAATTGGAGGCGCCCAGGCTCTCGATGAAGGGTATTCCACTCTCGGTGAGAAAGGCCCACGGAGTTTGAGTCCTTTTCTTGTGTCCAGGATGCTTGTGAACATGGCCGCTGCTCTGGTTTCCATTAAGTACGGTTTTAAAGGTCATCTATCTGCTCCATCGGTGGCATGTTCCACTGGATCAAATGCAATAGGCGACGCTTTTAGAATCATACAGAGGGGAGATGCCGATGTTATGCTCGCGGGCAGTTCAGAAGCGTGTATTTCCCCACTTCCTTACGGCGCTTTTTGTTCCACCCGGTCAATGACCCCCAGTGAATCACCCGAAAATGCAAGCAGGCCGTTTGATAAAAATCGCAATGGTTTTGTTATGGGTGAGGGTGCGGGCATTGTTCTTCTTGAGAATTTGAATCACGCTTTGGGGCGTGGAGCCAGAATTTATGGTGAAATCGCCGGATATGGCAATACCGCTGACGCTTATCATCTTACAGCCCCGGAGCCTGAGAGTGATGGTATGATTCGTGTCATGCTGGCGGCATTGAAAGATGCTGATCTGGAGCGCGAGGACATTGGTTACATAAACGCGCACGGTACATCTACGGTACTGAATGACAAGTGCGAGAGTGCGGCAATCGGTAAGGTGTTTGGCGAACATGCGGCTTCCCTTAAGGTCAGCTCAATAAAATCAATGATCGGTCATCTTATGGCGGCGGCAGGCGCTGTGGAATTAGTATCCACAGTTATGAGCGTGTATACAGGCAGAATTCCGCCAACCATTAATTACCGTGAACCTGATCCTGATTGCACCCTTGACTATGTAACGGCCGGGGCTGAATCGCTGAATCTGAGAGCGGCAATGAGCAATTCCTTCGGCTTTGGCGGTGGAAACGCATGTCTTATTGTAAGGAAGTATGATGGTGTTTGATTACAATGAATTATGCGGGAGAAGAGCATGAACACCAGCCTGGTATTTTGTATGGTGCTCTGTTGTTTTACCACGAGGTGGTTGTACCTCTGAATCAGTAAACTCATAACTGAACCCTGTGCTTTTGGTTGATCTACCAGCTTCTGCGAAAAACTCTGATGTTGTCTACCCTGTGAGGCGCGGATGTTGAGTTGCCGTTAACAAAGAATCTCAGGGAATCAGGTTCATCCAGAGAAGGCATTGTGCACAGCAGGCTGTCATTTATCAGAAAAAATACGGAATCCACATAGTTCTCAATTGTAAAAAGCAGGGGTACAGTTTGAGTAAGTCTGATGGGTTCAGTGAATACCGAACAGGGCGAGATTCTTCCAGAGGTAATTGTCAACACCTGTTCCGGGGAGTAATCCCATCTGAATTCACAGTCGGTTTCTTCCTGAAGTACCGTAGCAGGATCGTGTTCAGTCGTACCGATTGATACCCAGCCACTTTCTGATGTTGATGTATTGACCGGAACGGTTATCTCGGCTTCAATACAAAGCCCTGAAACCAGTTTGAGTGATTCTCTCATCACAACTGGAACAACACTTATGGTCAGGGCGAAGTTGTCGGCGCTGTCGGGGGTTACAACAGGAGGATTGTTTTCATTGGAACCAACCATCCAGAACGATTGACCGATGAATCCAGTTTCCCAGTCTTCAGCAAAAATATCAATACCCAGTGTGCATGAATCGTTGTATTCTCCGTCTGGAGTCATTTCCAGGAACCATGCGCTCCTCTGGCCGAAACATGTGGTTGAACCAGCAAGAAGCAGGGTTCCATCCGTTCTGCTATCCACTGACAGAATGTGGTCGTCTCCGTCTGTGTTAATGATTGACTCCCAAAGAAGTTTACCCGATTTATTCAGGCAGAGAACTCTTCCATCTGTCTCGCCGTTATTGTTGGAAGCTGTTGCCCCAACCAGAATAACGGAACCATCGGGTTGAATGGCTATGTCTGTTATTGTGCCCTGGATAAGATTATCAAATGTGTTTTCCCACACTATCTCAAAATCCTCAGAGAATTTGATTACCGATAGCGCGCCATTTTCGCCACCGGTTGTGCCTGAGGCAATTACCGAGTTATCGGGATTGTATTCAACACAGCTGATGGATTGTCGCAGGTTACTTTGTGTAGTGCGTATTTGCTGTCCTTCAGAATCAAGTACTCTGATTGTGCTGGTACCATCGATGATATTTTTACTTACATGAAGGATTTCACCGTTAACTGAGGTTGTCATACACAGAGTATTCATGTTGCCGGGAACTGTAAAGATTGCTCCAGTACCGGTTGAGGCGTCAAGTTCCGCAAAATAGATTGCGTGTTGGTTATCCGTTGACGATCTAACGGTAAATGAGGCGATAGCTGTACTGTCCGGAAGCCAGCACAGGGTTGACAGAAGAGGTTCACCTTCCCCCGTGTGATCTATTCTCCGTGTTGTTTCCCACAAAACATCACCCAGTGGATTTAACCTTACAGCTCTAAATGCAAAGCCGTACTGATCCGCTTCCGAGAAGTTGACATAAACGGTTATACAGCCACCGCTGGCCGTGGGCAGGAAAAGGGGTTTACAACTGCCGGAAAGAGAATCGGACCAGGTGTAGACGAGTCTGCCGGAACCGTCAAAGTGCGCTACCCACATTTCGCTCCAGTAACCCCAGTCCCACGCGCCGGTTACAATGGTACTTCCATTTTTTCCGTGAGTTATATCAGAGGCATAGTCCCAGGAGTCTCTTCCCCCAACCGCTATGTTGAACAGATTCCCGGTATTTGTGTTCGATTTGTTTCCCGCAAGAAATAAAAAAGCAAATGTCATAATAAGCAATAGACCTGATATCAACATCCACTTCTTCTTTTTTATACCGGAGGAAACCGGTTTTTCCCGGGATGGAGGTTCTTTTGCCAGGCTGAATAGAGCATAAGCGATTTCCCGGGTATTTGTCTGATGGGTTGTGCAGTCTATCCATTGCCGGGAGTGTGTGTAATATTTGATGCTTTTTGAAATTGGAGCATCGCGGAATTTCAGGGGAATAATGGGGATTCTTTGATTTGCCGCGATGTCCAGTTCACTTCGTATGTGCAGGGACTCAGTCGCGTTTTCTGAGAATACCAGCAGAACTGCTGTTGAATCAAGGATTGCGGAGTAAACAGATTTTTCCCTGTCGGATCTCACCGGAACATCTCTGGAAGCTATCCAGCATTTGTATCCGCCGGCCTCCAGTTCTTCGACAAGGGTTTCCGCCAGATTAATGTCCCGGCTGGAATAGCAGACAAAGAACTGTTTATCCATTTCCGTATCCTCCTTCTCTGCAATCAGTGAGAACATTGAAATATACTTTGTGAGTGAAGTGAGGGCAGATGCCTATTTTGTATTCAGGACGGAAGAGAATTCTGTGAGCAGTTCTTTTGTGCTGTTACGGTAGATTCTGAAGCGAAGACCTCCAAGGTGTTTGCCACCGTACCATCTGGCTACAAGGATGAGGCAGTTAACAGCATTCATGTTCCTCATGACTTCCAGAATGCAATTGCCTGAACCTGATTCTCCGCCGTCATTTTTAAATTCAGCACCATCAGAAAGACGGATTGCCCAGCTTAAGTGGCTGGCTTTCTTCATCTTGAACTGTTTTGAAAGAGATTTTACTGCTATGGATCGATCGTTACCAGATGCAAAGGGCGCGCCACAGGCCAGAAACCGACTTTGCTTTTCCAGAACAGGCGTTCCGGAAACGGTTTCCTTCAGGGTTCGTGCAGTTCCTATTAGAAACCTCCGGCTTGAGACCTGTGACGCGCTTGTCCGAAGACCGCTGGAATATATGAACCTGTGAGGCTAACACAAGGTGTTTTTGCAGCCGGAAATACTCTCTATCAGTAAGTTCATATCATCCAGCTCGTTCCGGGAGTACATCAGCTTTAAAAGTGGAGCTTTCAGCTTGCCGGTTCCGTGTTCCGCGCTCACAGTTCCCCCGAGTTCAACGGCTTCAGCCGCGATAAGTTTTACTGCCTGTTCGGCTTTTTCCAACTGACCGTTATCCTTCGGGATTAGATTCGCATGAAGGTGACCCTGGCCGGAGTGACCGAAAACCACATGCTCTACTCCGGTACTTTCCAGAATATTCTTCATAGTTTGATAGTACTCTTTGAGCTGGTCGGGGTGAACGGCGGTATCGGTACTGATCTTGTGAATTCTGCTGTTTTTTGAAGAAAAACCCGAGATAATTCTGTTTACAGTTTCCGGGAGGAGATGCCGGAATTCTTTCAGGCGCTTTCTCTCAGTTTCATCAAATCCGCCCCAGGTGTTGTCGATGGAAATTTTCTTTTCCTCAAGAAGCATTTCGAGAGTTTCCAGAGCAATGTCCAGTTCTTCTTCAGAAGCTATATCTATTGATGTGAATAGAACCCAGTTTCCATGCTTCGGATACGATTTTTCAGTATATATTTGCAGAAATGGCAGACAGGTATCCGCCATTACTTCAAGTTCTCTCATTGGCAGGTTTGAGTTGATCAGATCATTACGAAGATTCCAGAACTGATCTTCATTACAGAACACGGCAAAGCTTGCGATTGTGTGGGGCTTTCTCTTCAGCATCAGATCAGCTTCAAGAATCAGCCCGAGTTTTCCCTCACTGCCTATAAACAGGTCAATCAGATCCATTTCCGGGGAAATATATAGCCCCGCGGCGTTTTTTGAGGGCTGTGGTTTTTCCAGCCCCGGCAGTTTGATTAATCCAAGAAGCGGGTGGTTGAGCTTTCCACTGTCAAACTGATAGTCCCCTCGTTTTATAGTGATGTCTGTTCCCGACGGAAGCAGAATTTTAACTCTGTCAACCCATTTTCTTGTTGAGCCAAATTTGTAGCTTGCCGCCCCCGAGGCGTCTGTGGCAATGGTTCCGCCGATGGAAGCCGTTGTTTCAGTTGGATCCGGCGGGTAGAACAGCCCCGGTTTTTCTCTTTTGCAGTACTCCTGAACAGAGTCCAGAGTTTCGCCTGCTTGAACCCTGATAACATTTGCTCTGGAAGTGGGAGAAATACCTTTTAGAAAATCTGTTGAGAGGACAGCACCGCCCAGGGGTACCGCTCCACCGGCAATTCCTGTTCTTGCCCCGGATATCGTAAGTGGAACACAATCTTCAAAGCATTCTTTCAAGTAAACAGTTGCTTCGTTTGAGTCTTTCGGCCACGCGACGGACTGACAGTTGCCGCCGGAGAGAAATGATTCATCCTTCAACAGTTCGGGATGCTCTTCCTGAATGAAACGAGTCCCTTTTATGGACTTCATCAATCCCCCTTCCCTTCAGATAAGTATACATTACCCATTTGGCCCCCGGGGCGCAACTCTAACCCGGATCCATCACAGGTTGCTGTCGCGAAATTCCGTAGATTGTTGTTCAGCCAGGGCATACGACTGGCGACCCCGCAGGCATACTCTTGCAGTATGTTGAGGATGGCGACAGGAGTATAACGAAGGCTGTGCAGCGAGATACGGTATTGCAGCAAGAAACTTGTGATGGATCCGGGCTAATATCCCAACACTTGAAGGAACCTTCTTCATTGTTCATAGTACAACCATGGTGGAAGTGTACAAATTACTTTTTGAAAGGAAAACAATGGGACTGACTTTTGCCCAGAAAGTCCTCGGACGCGCGGCTGGTAAAGCTGTGGAACCAGGAGAGATTGTATTTGCTGAACCCGACCTGGTGCTTACCCACGATAACAGTTCCGCCATCATCGGAAAATTTGAGAGTACTGTGCCGGGGGGAAAGGTCAAACACCCGGACAGGATTGTTATTGTTCTGGATCATGTAATACCCGCTGCCACCAGTAAGAACGCGTCAGGTCACGCTAAAGTTCGGAAATTTGTTAAAGAGCAGGGGATAGAGAAGTTTTTTGACATTGGTTGCGGTATCTGCCACCAGGTTCTGCCGGAACAGCATCTGACTCTTCCGGGATCCATAGTTGTCGGCAGCGACAGCCACACCTGCACTTACGGTGCTTTCAATACATTTGCGACAGGTATTGACAGAACCGAAGCTGCCGGTCTCTGGATAACCGGAAGAACATGGTTCAGAGTACCTGAGACCATCGAAATCAACCTTGAGGGGTATC
>JAUVJW010000032.1 GCA_030596465.1 Candidatus Fermentibacteraceae bacterium
GTCCAGTGTGGCAAATAATCTATCTTCCGAACGCACGCTTGCGTCGCATAATCTGTTCAAGAGAGTACTTTTCCCCGCATTTGTATACCCCGCCAACGCAACCGAAAACATACCTTCTCGCCTGCTGTGTCTTACTTTTGCTCCGGCATCGATAGCAGCAAGTTTTTTCTCAATTGAAGACATACGAGTTCTGGCCCGGCGTCTGTCAACCTCAAGCTGGGTTTCTCCCGGACCCCTGGTTCCTATTCCGGCACCAAGACGATCAAGATGGTGCCACATACCCGAAAGCCTGGGAAGCATGTATCCGAGCTGAGCCAGCTCAATTCTAAGCTTTGCCTGCGGAGTTCTCGCCTGAATTGCGAAGATCGCCAGGATAAGCTCTGTTCTGTCAACAACTTTGCATTTCGTGATTTCCTCAAGTCTGTTCACCTGACCGGGACTGAGATTGTGATTAAACACAATCGTGGTAAGACCAAGGCTTTTGGCCTCAGAGGCGATTTCTTCCGCCTTACCCTTACCGACAAAGAAACCGCCGTCGGGTCTGTTTCTTTTCTGGCTTATCTGATGAACAACCTCGCCGCTTGCACTTTCCACCAGACGAATCATCTCGGCAACTCCTGAAAAATCCACATCCTTACCGTTAAGGGCGACGGAGACAAGCATCACCTGCTCCAGTACCTCATCGGTAACCGATCTGAATAGGGTTTGATGGTCCGGCATCAGGAGGTTTTTTTCTTTCCCAGCACTTTTTGATGAATCTGTTTTTTTGCTTCATCCAGAGATACTACCCGCACAAGCGAAAGCTCCCCGGCGAAAACAATAACAGCTTCGTTAAGAACTCTTTTCTCGGAAGGATTCATTTTTGAAATAGAAGATCGCGCGAGAACATCCCTTATGGCTGTGGCAATAATCAATGGATCCCCCGAATTAACCCGCTCCTTGAGAACATCAATCCGTCTGCGCCAGTCCTTGGGCAACTCTTCACCCTCGGTGGCCAGAATTTTCATAGCGGAATCAATATCTTTCTTGGAGGATACTCTTCGGAGACCGGATTCGTTAACAGAGCAAGCGGGAAGCAAAATTCCCGCCCTGCCACCGGACAGCTTAATAACCACGCACTCAACCAGTTGGCCTGATATATCCTTCATGCAAATATCGGTTATTACACCCGCACCGTGGTACGGGTGCACAACTTTGTCATTGATCAAATACTGCACTACGACTCATACCTCCCTGATGGAAATTGAGGGCGAATATAGCAATTTAGAGCCCATTTGTCAATTAGTAAATGTTCTACTGATAAGGATATGGATATCCGGAATGGGGATTGTTTCCATGGGAAATTCCGTGTTGCCTGGAAGAGGTTGAAAGTACTGTCTCAGAAGCGTTTCAAGGGTTCCAGCGGGAAGATTATCTTCTTTATAAAGAAAAAGAGTTTCGTCAAGCACCTCTGGAATACCAATTTCTTCACTGAATCTGTCCGCGTCGCGGATGTCCGTAATGGCAATCAGCCATTCCAAACCATCAATTTCGCATGATTTTCCGTCAATTCTACTTGCAACCCAGGTTGCTGCGCCCATATCATCAAGAGAATACTGAATTCCGTGGTTCACCACATCAACAAACAGTGTTCCGGCGGGAGCATCGGGCTCATGCAAAAACTGATTGTTGATTCCCGGATAATTCAGATCGGTGCCCAGCAGGAGAGTCAAATCTACCGGTTTTACAGTAAACGAGGTATCCGCAATTTGATACGCGGCCCGCCCAAGAAGAGTCTCTCTCAATGGAACAGTGGGATCCACCCGTCTTGCCAGTATCAGAGAATTCTGACGGTTTATGGTCCCGGAAAGGAGATATACAAAAGAGTACTGGCTTACAAAACCTGCGCGAAAAATAAGTTCCTGATCTGGAATACCCGAACAGTTTGAAATCCAGATCCTGGCAGAATCCTCAATAGGAATATCAATATCAGGTAAAACCGTAACATCTTCTGAGGAAGTATCAACCCATGGAGAAACGACCTCAGCAGGTTCCTCCTGAGCTTCCTCTGCCGGAGCAGTCTCAACTTCAATATCCGGATCAGGAGGGGGGCCTGATGAAACGACAGCAAAGTACGCCAGCACAAGAAGAACCGCGGAACCAACTACCCAGTACAACTTCTTGTGACTTCGTGAAGACTCGCGATTCTTCTCGTGTCTGATAAAGCCGGAATCTTCGGGTTCTACTTCCTCCCGGATTTGTTCAGGCGCTTGCGCTACCAGATTCCCAAGAATAGACTGAACAGCCCTCAGACCGTTGGGCCTGTTTACCGGGGAAAGCGCAACCATGTCCTGAATAGCTGTCTGCAGTGCGGGGTCGAGTTCCTGCCATACTTTCAATTGCTCTTCCCTGTTATCTGTTCCCGCAACAAGACGAAAAAGAAACGAACCAATTGCGGAGACATCACTCCTGGGATCTGAGGGTCTTGATGACTGCACCTCGGGAGCTGTAAATGGTGATACGGGAACTCCCCGTCTTCCCGCAAGCATTGCAATCGAAGATCCGTGAGAAACGAACATCTCCGTACCTATATAGCCGCAGATCATTCCTGCGGCCTGAAGATCAGATACAATGCTCAAAACCCTTTTCGTTAAGTCAATTGCCTTTTCTGAAGAGAAACAACCAATCGCGCCTATTGTTTCACAAAGGAATCTACCATCGCCAACATCGAAAAGCACAAGTTTCTGCTGACCGGGAAGATCGCGGGCTGATACGGGTGAAATCAACCCCCCAACCGAGGGCCATCGGTGCTGATACACTCCCAGTGTATCTGAAACCTCTGCCACCAGTTTTCTGCCCTGATAGTCTACGCGGCTGAGCGAATAACTGCCGTCACTGTATATCTCCGATTCGAACCTGAGCCCGCAGCTCCCCAGAAGATCAGTATCCACTGACATCAGATGAGTAATTCGGTGCTTCCTTGGTCACCGTTACATCATGGGCATGACTTTCCCGCAAGCCTGCGGAAGTCATTCTAACAAATTTCGCCCTTTTGAAAAGTTCAGGAACATTTGAAGCCCCGACATATCCCATACCGGATCTGAGACCTCCGGTAAGCTGCACAAGGTAGTCACTCACAAGACCCTTGAAAGCCACCATGCCCTCAATACCCTCGGGAACAAGCTTTTTTTCAACCGAAGCATCCTGGAAGTATCTATCCGCGCTACCCCTTTTCATTGCCCCCATTGAACCCATCCCGCGGTATGTCTTAAACTTCCTGCCCTTGTAGATTATCGCCTCACCGGGACTCTCCGTAGTTCCAGCAAAAAGGCTGCCAACCATAACACAGGCTGCTCCAGCGGCAAGAGCCTTCACCATGTCTCCAGAATACTGTATCCCTCCATCGGCGATGATTGTCTTCCCGTGTCTGCCTGCCGCCTCCGCACAATCAAAAATAGCGGTAAGCTGGGGACAACCAATGCCGGCTACGATTCTTGTGGTACATATTGACCCGGGTCCTACACCCACTTTTACAGCGTCAGCACCGGATTTGATAAGTATATCAGTAGCCTCGGCAGTAACAACATTACCTGCTACAATTGCCAGATCCGGGTATTTTGCCCTGATTGCTTCTGTGGTTTGAATAACAGTTTTGCTCTGCCCGTGGGCAGTATCAATAAAAATACAATCAACGCCCGCTTCTACAAGAGCATCTGCTCTGGTTAAAGCAGGTTCGCCTACACTTACTGCCGCGGCTGCCCTCAGTTGTCCCCGGCTGTCTTTGCACGACTCCGGGTACTCCATTGCTTTCTGGGCATCCTTAAGGGTAACAAGACCGGCAAGGTGTCCGTCTGAGCTGACCAGTGGCAATTTCTCAAGACGATGCCGCCTGAGTAAAACCAGTGCATCCTCAATGGTTGTTCCAACCGGAGCAGTAACCAGTTTTTCCATTGTCGTCATCAGATTAATTATCGGAGTGGAACCATCCATTTCAAAATGATAATCTCTGTGGGTTAAAATACCGCACAGTTTTCCGTTCTTCAGTACGGGAAATCCGGAAACGCCTGTTTCTTCAGCAAGCTGAAATGCATCAGAAACAAGAGCTGACTCTTTGAGGGTGATGGGATCATTAATTACTCCACTTTCCGCCCTCTTCACACAACGTACATGCTGTGCCTGCTCGTCAATAGTAAGATTCTTGTGAATAACACCCATTCCACCCTGCTGAGCAAGAGCTATGGCCATCCCTGCCTCAGTAACTGTGTCCATAGCAGCACTTAAAACCGGGATATTAAGAACAATGTCCCGGCACAATCTGGTATGAAGACTCACCTGCCCCGGATGAACGTCCGAACTTGCGGGCAGAATCAAAACATCATCAAAGGTCAGTGCTTCCTGCGCTTCTCTTGGATTCATTTGTCCCTCCAGAAAGAGAGCCTCAGTCGGCCCAGTAAATTATCCTCCCGCATGTGGGGCAGGTATGAATTTTAAAATTCCTCTCGGGATCAGAGCAAACTGCCGTGGGCAGTCTTGTTAAACACCCTGCGCATCTACCCATGAGAGCGGGGACTACTGCATTCCCGTAATGTCTGGTGAGCTGATTGTATAATCCTCGCCATTTTCTGTTGATGCTCTTGCAGTATTCCTTTCTTAACTCTTTCAACTCCTCAAGGGCCCCATTCTTATGAAGACCCATTTCAATTTCCCGTTTTCTGATATCTTTTCTGTCCAGATCAGCGATCATCACATCAAGGTCATGAAGACTGATCAACTTTTCAAGCTGTTTGTCCATCTACTCTCCCTGCTCCTCCAGCTGAAAACCCAGCAGAGTGAGAAGCTCGTCTTGATTACCGGCTGCAACAATCTTGTCTCCGGACTTCCTGATTTTACCCGCAATGTGACCTAAAAACTTTGTGTGCTCCTGCGGTGAGTTGGGTTTCACCGGAGAAACAAACATGATAACAGTGTTAACCCTTTCCTCCGGCCACGAGATTCCAGCATGCGATCTACCAACTACAATAGTCAACTTGTCAACAAGAATGCTTCTGCAGTGTGGCAGAGCAATACTGTCATGAACAACTGTCGCTCCAACTTTTTCCCTTACATCCAGTGCTGTAGCCAATAACCTCCTGGATTTATCTCCCACTGGAAAAAGACTCAGCATCTCAACAATTGCTTCCGTTCTGGAAGTCGCCGACAACTCAAATTCACATAAAACTGTATATTTCAAAATGCACCCTCCCTTGCCAATTACTTGTCTAATATAGGATACTGTATGTGTCCTGCAAGTTTGGGAAGTTTCAGATTCAACAACACGATTGGGTAATATGCAAAGTAAAGAGAAATTTGACACATTCCTGCCTGACGAGGGTTACTGGGCAATTGTTCATCGGAAATCAGGTAACACTCTCTGTTCAAAGCAGATAACAAATATTACCACTGATGTGAATATGCAGGAAGAAACCCTGATTTCGCTTCTGATGAACACCGGAGAGGGGAGGTGGCCTGCCCTTCTCGGAGGAAAAACTTTCCGGCTGTCTGCACTCGATATTTCACCCGAGTCCAGAATTTTCACTTTAAAGCCAGCCGATTCCGACGAGATTGCAGATATGCTTGCTGATATTACAGGTGATGAAATGTTTGTTCTTGCCACTTCCAGGGGAAAAATACTGGCAATGTCCAAAGAGGCTGTTTCTGTCTTCCAGAGGAAAAAGGACCTTACATCCCTGTTTGACACCTCATCCTCGTGGGCAATACAGGCGGCGGTAAAAAAATGCGTTAGTGAAGGCTTTACGCCGGGCTTTCTTGCAGGCCACAATACAGGAGAAAACAACAGAACAAATTACACTCTTTCCATGAGAAAACTACCTTCCCCGGGGAAACTTATTTTCTGCCGGATCATTGTCCCTTCTGTAGCAGTTGTCACTCGAACTATGGATAGAAGGAGCCTGATTGGCGTACTTCTGGAGGAAAGCTTCTGCCCCGCTTTTATTATTGACTCAAAGGGAATAATTACCTCTATGAACGAGATTGCCCGGGGAGTGTGCCAGCAGATGTGGGGAACCATTCCCACAGGATCAAGCCTCTTTGAATTCGTACACCCGGATCACCGTAAAACTGTCAAGCTGAGACACGAACAGAGAAACAAAGGTTATGCTACCACCTCAAGGTTCTCAGTAAAACTTCAACCATCACTCTCCGGTTCTGAATTCAGTATAGACATCTCTGTAGTTCCTGTACTTGACACAGATCAGTATGTCATTTTTGCCAGAACCAAATCCTTTACTCCGGAAAATGGAGAACAGGACAACAAAGAAACGATACCACATGAACTGATGAAACTGCTTTCAGCAGATGATTTGTCTCAATCTGAAGTTCTTGAAACAACAGCGGAATTCCTGGGTGCGACTTCCGCTGCATTTGTTCACGAGGGGGCAGTTCTTACAGTTGGTGATTCAAGGAAACTTGTACAGATACTTGATCCGATTCAGTTGGCGGCCAGTCCATGCGGGTTTCGAGAGGATAACATTTTTCTTCACAGAATTCATTCGGGTTTCGGTATTTCCCATCTTATTTTCCAGGGGATACAACACCGACCATTAAAACCCCTCCGTCTTGCTGTTCTTCAATTCGCGTCCAGATTCTTTTCAGAACAGGAGTCAAAGACGGCCCTTAAAGCGGGACATCGTATTCTTACAACGGTAAAGACCCTGGCTGAAAGCTTTCTTAAAAAAACAGAACCACTTGAAGGACTGCTCTCAGATCTTGCAAAGGAATGTCGAGCGGAAACCGCTGTAATTTTCAAAATCAACCCCAGTGGAACTTCTCTGAAAGGAATCGGGGCATCCGGGGTTGTGGGAATGTTACCTGAACTTCAAATTGAGGCGTTGAACACCGCGTCGTGGGCGTGTATTCGCGGGGAAACCGCATTCTTTGCCGAAACTCCGGAAGATGATCTCCGATTCTCACCCGTCTTTCCAGATTCCCGTTCGGAACTGGCTGTACCCTACTTCAACGGAAGTACTACCGACGGTGTAATACTGCTTGCATCCACTGCAACTGAAGCATTTCACTATGTTGAAACTGAGTTGATTCAGATGATGGCAATTCTTTTTACCTCCCCGGAAAATTCTAGCGAGAACAATCCTGTGGGAGATTCCTCCAGCGAATCGAACGCTCTGAAGCAAAAAATGCTGGAGTACATCATTCATAACACAACAGCACTCTATTCCGCTTCTCAAAACCGTATTGAATCTCTTAAAAAGGTAACTGATGTCAACGATGAAACCACACTGAATATCCAGTATCTCTCCGATTCTGTGATCAGGTTGGGCTTTTTCAGTAAATGGGCACTCTGGTGGTTGAAAATATCTGTATACAATGGATCCCCTGCTCACAGATGGATCGATCCTGTTCCATTACTTGAAAAAGTATTCAATGAATTCAGGAGAGTTTCCAGCACCCGGGGCCTCAAGCTGAACTTTCATCCCCCCAGAAATGATATCGAGGTTTGTACGGACGGTTCATTTGTAAGCATGATAGCCTATTCTCTGTTGATGTGTATCGCAGATTATTGTGACGGTTGTAAAAAAGTGGATCTAACATTTGATAAGCGGGAAAACCACTGGTCTTTCAGATTAGATACAACTGGCGGAAGTATCCCTGGAGAATGCCTCGCCGTCCACAAACAACCGGGAAAATTGAATATGGCATTTACCCTTGCATGGAGACTCACAGAAGAGCTTGGTGGTACGGTAAGCACCTTCTCCAACAAGGGAAAAACAACGCGGATTAATATAAGATTGAAGGTTAGCGGTTAATGAATCTGGAGAACCTGTGCTGACAAAATCGGATCTGATGTATGACCTCCCCGGAGAGCTTATCGCCCAGCATCCACCGGAGACCAGAGGAAGCTGCCGACTGATGATACTGAACAGAAAAGAGAGATCGGTCTCCGAGGTCGAATTCAATCGTATTGCGGATTTTATCAATACAGATGACACACTGGTTCTTAACGATACAAGGGTAATCCGCGCAAGGTTAAAGGGCAAGAGGGAGGGCACAGGTGGATCAGTCGAAATGCTTCTACTTGAGAAACTTGCCCCGCTACTCTGGAAAACTATGGTTAGGCCCGGCCGAAGCTGCCGGGCAGGTAATGTATTCTCCTTTGATGGCAATCTGAGAGCCACAGTAAAAAAAGAACTGGGAAATGGAAGAGCTGTTGTAGAATTCTCATCGGACGGACATACTGTAAAACTGATTCACCAAACGGGAACAGTTCCAATTCCACCGTATATCAAACGACCATCAGATGAACTTGATGATGTACGGTATCAGACCGTATTTGCCGAGAACGACGGCGCTGTTGCCGCCCCTACCGCCGGGCTTCATTTTACACCGGAAATCCTTCAGAGTATTCAGAACGCGGGTACTCCCATTAATTACCTCACTCTTCATGTTGGCCCCGGTACTTTCCAACCGCTTCGAAAAGAAATGCTTGCGGAAAACACAATGGAAGAGGAACGATACGGTGTTTCGTCAAAAACTCTCGAATCTCTGCGAAAATGCAAAAGCAGAAATGGAAGAATAATCGCCGTAGGAACCACCGTTACCAGAACACTGGAATCTATTGACATTAATTCCAGTAATGCTCTTTCCGGAAGAACATCTATCTTTATTCACCCTCCCTATCAATTCAGAAACGTGGATGTTCTTCTAACCAATTTTCATCTTCCCGGAAGTTCTCTTATTTCGCTTGTGGGCAGTTTTGCAGGACTTGACTTGATAATGGAGTCGTATAAGAAAGCAATTGAAAACAAATTCATGTTTTACAGCTATGGTGATGCCATGCTGATTATCTGAGGAGCGATTTTGTCTTACCATACTAAAAAATCGGCAGACAACCGAAAAGTGCTGGCGCTGGCCTTACAGGAAACCCTTTTTGTTATTGCCTGGGGAGCACTGGCCGGAGCACTTTTTCTGCCACTCACCAACCTGTGGGTTTATGCAATTCTTCCGACTGCGTTGATCTCTATTAATTTTCTTGTTTCCATGGAGCTGTCCGGCGATGGCAGCCCTCTGGTTTCTCTTGGGATCAGACAACACTGCTCTAATGGAAAAAAGGTCGTAACAAGACGAGCTGTATTCTTCAGAATTCTCCTCTCCGTTATCCTCTTCCCAACCGCTCTAATTGGATACATACCTCTAATTTTCGGGAAATCCTCTCTCCCGGAACTGATTACAGGTATCCGCCTGACAGCGGTTGACAGAAGATTTGATCCCAGACATCCGGCAGTGATAGACGGCATAATTAAAAAAACTACAATCCGCTTTAGAGCCCTTACTGCAGTTCCTCTAGTCGCTGCCGCTGTCGCTTTTATTCTGTTTCATTCGGCACCGGCCGTAATGTCTCTGCAAACTGCCGATGTACAGGACGGCCTGCCTGAACACGAACAGGAACTGCTTACACATTACCTTGAACTGACTGCCCTTCATCCTGAAGAACTCGAATACCATGTGCGGCTTGCAAGCCTGTACCACAGAAACAACATGAGGCAGGATCTCATGAATGAACTGGAATTCATTGCGAATATTGATTCCACCCACGCAATTCTTATTCTGGCAGACACCACTTCATTCGCATTCGAAATGCTGGAACCATTTCCGGAAGATTCATCCTCCGACTTGAATACCGCAACATTCGCGGAGACAACCACTGATACATGGCCGGATTCAACAGTTGCAGACTCGACAGCCGCAGATTCAACCGCATCAGACTCCCTTGCAGTCCAGGCGGATTCCACAGAGCTGATCACAACTGCCGACAGCCTTATCAGCACCACAACCGATACCGTTTTATTCATCCCGGATACCATTCCTGAAGCACTGCCGGATGCGCCGACAGACTCGCTGCCGGTCACACCGCCTGACACATCCCCACCTCTCCCGGAAGAGGAGCTGAACAGTACTGTAGAGGAGTCCACGCCCTCAGTAGTTGAAGAAGCAGAGGAGGAAACCGTTGAGCCGGACACCCTCATTCAACCTTAAAAATACCAGCGGCAAAGCACGCCGGGGTACTCTTAATCTTCTTCACGGCCCGGTGGAAACTCCGGTGTTCATGCCTGTGGGAACGCAGGCCACTGTAAAAACAGTACGCAATTCTGATCTGGAAGCAGACGGATACAGCATAATTCTTGGAAATACATATCATCTTTACCTGCGTCCCGGTCTTGAAATCATAGAGCAGGCCGGCGGTCTGCATTCATTCATGAACTGGAAAGGTAACATTCTCACAGACAGTGGAGGATTTCAACTGTTCAGCCTCTCCTCCCTGCGCAAGGTAACAGAGGAAGGCTACAGTTTTCAGTCACACATTGACGGCAGCAGACACATTCTCACCCCGGAGAAGGTAATTGAAGCACAGACCATTTTCGGCAGTGATGTGATGATGATTCTTGATGAGTGTCTGGAACAGCCAAGTGAGAAAACAAGAACTGAAGAATCTGTTGAACTGACCCTCAGATGGGCAGAAAGGGCTAGAAAAATCCATCCGGTAAACGGGCAGGCCATGTTCGGAATTGTTCAGGGCGGCGGTTTTTCTGAACTCAGAGAATACTGCGCCGACCGACTCGTGGAAATGGATTTTGATGGCTATGCCATTGGCGGAGTTGCTGTTGGTGAGGAAAGACCAATGATGGAACTGGCGGTAAAGAGCTGCATAGATCGCCTTCCGGAAAACAAACCCAGATACCTTATGGGAGTTGGTAAGCCCAAAGACTTGATCGATTTTGTGGGAATGGGTATTGACATGTTCGACTGTGTCGTGCCCACCCGAAACGCCCGTGGAGCCTGTTTCTTCATTCCAGACGGCAAGCTCAACATTCGTAACGCAAAACATCGGGATGATTTCAGGCCGGTGCAGGAAGACTGTGACTGCTATGTCTGCAAAAACCATACCCGAGCATACATGCACCATCTTTTCAAAGCAAAGGAATGGCTTGCCCCCATTTACGCTACTCTTCATAATCTCAGATACTTCGCCCGCCTCATGGAGCAGCTCAGGGAGGCAATAGCAGAAGACAGATTCGAATCCACTTCCCGTGATCTGTTAAACAGAA
>JAUVJW010000052.1 GCA_030596465.1 Candidatus Fermentibacteraceae bacterium
CGTCTTACTGCGTCAAGAAGCCCTTCACACCCCTCCTGCACAAAATCCATTTCCTCCAGAGCGCCGGTAACACCCCGGGCATACCGCCTTACGATCATAAGTACAAGGCGGAGATTTCCCTCCACCAGTTCCTCTTCAGCATCCAGGAGCAAGTCAATACACCTGTGCGCTTCAGCCTTTACATCTGGATCCTTGACTTCTGAAAGCTCTTCGTGGATTGCCTTCTGAACCAGGGTCCAGTCACCCTTACCCGCCAGATCCTCTGGCAGGTTCAACAGATTCAGAAGCATAAGTCTTGTTCCGTTGATAATCGCGGCAAGCTGAATTCTTCTCTCTTTATTTGAAACCTCCGCGGAATCGACCACAGAATGAAACCTTTTCCCCGTATCTGAAGCAACGGTCTTTCTACCGTTCATGTATTGCCCCGCCGTCAGCAAGCTCTTCAAGGGTCATTGCCCTCTCCTCGGAATCGGCGGTGGAAAGCCCCCTGCGCAACTCTCTGCGTCTGGGAATCTCTCTCCTCTTTCTTTCAATATCCATTTTTAACGAACTGATCTCCTGAGATGTGACAGATTCAAGAACACCAACTATATCAGCACAATCACCAGCAATATCCTCGGGAAGTTCCCCGAAAACAAGCGTTGAATAACCCAGATCTATTTGTTTCCTGAAGGCAGAAAGTATCAGTACGGCACGCTCTGATTTCATATCTTCGTCTCTGAGAAACCTGATCAGTTCCCTGTCAAGAAGACCACCTGCGGTAATAGCTCTCAGAATACCCCTGTCGCCGCTTCCAATCTCACCCTTTGATCTTCTACTCCGGTGTACTGATGGTATTCTTGAATCTCTGATAGCCTCTCCTGATTTTGCCAGAGCAGTTCTGGAATAACCTGTGAATTTCTCGACTTTCCTTTGAAGATCTTCTTCTATAAGCGGGTCGGAAGAAGAAGCAACTACCTCAAGAAGCCGCCTGGCAACCTGTATTCTGCCGGGTCCGTCAGGTATTTCCCCTCCCAGAAGCGAAATGCAGAATGATACAGGATCCGGGGCTGAACTCAGGAGTTGTTCAAAAGCTTCTTTACCCTTCGCTCTGACAAAATCGTCCGGATCCAGACCCTCGGGCAATCTTACAATAAGGGGATACGCCCCCTGCGAAAGAAGAATCTCGGCGGCTTTCACAGCGGCCTTGCTGCCTGCCGAGTCGCCATCGTAGCAGATGTATATGTTATCTGACATACCCTTCAGGTTTCTGGCCTGCTTTTCAGTAAGAGCCGTTCCACTTGTCGCAACGGTTCCGGTAAAACCGATGGAAATCAGCCTTGCATGATCAAAGTAGCCTTCCACAAGGATAGCCATATCAGATTCTCTGGCACCCTTCTGTGCGGTACTGTACCCATAAAGAAAAGAACCTTTTTTGTATATGGATGTCTCCGGACCGTTCAGATACTTGGGCACCGCATCACCAAAACCACGGGCGCCGAAAGATACAACTCTTCCTCTCCTGTCACGGATTGGAAATGTCAATCGCTTCCTGAATCGGTCGTACGGATCACCTCTGTCTGTGATAACAAGACCGGCCTCACTCATAACGGAAACCGAATAGTTACGGTTGCGTAAATGCGCAAGAAGAGAATTCCCGCCCGGCGCGTATCCAATACCTATTTCAAGGACATCATCATTAATTGCTCTCTGTTGCAGATATTCTCTTGCCTGTTTTCCATCAGGTTCATGAAAGCACTTTTTGTAAAACTCCTGAGCCTCGGCGACTACTTCAAACAGCCCTCTGGAAGTTCCAGCGGACGCGGTTCCGGTTCCTGATCTTTTTATTTCAATGCCGTTCTCTTCCGCCAGTTCTTCCACTACTTCCAGAAAACCGAGATTCCTGATCTTCATCAGAAAGCTGATTACATCACCACCCTCCCCGCACCCGAAGCACTTCCATGTATTCCTGGAAGGAGAAACAAAAAAACTGGCAGTTTTATCTCTGTGGAAAGGGCACAGCCCTTTCCAGGAACTGCCTGACCGCTTCAGATTCACATACCGCCCAATTACTAAAACTATATCGGTGGAGTCCTTAATCGTCTCTACATCAATAGGATTGAATGCCATGCGAACTACCCCTTAAGTATTAGTATAGATGCCCCTGTGCCACCCTCTTCCGGCGAAGCAATGGATACGCTTTTCAGCCTTTTGTCCCGCCTGAGCCACTCTGTTACGCCCTGCATCAATCGCCCTTTTCCATGAACAACCCTGATTCTTTTAAGACCGATCGCGGTACAGTTGTCAAGCTTTATATCAAGCTCAGCAATGGCTTCGTCAACCGTCATCCCCAGAAGGTTGGCCTCGGGATTTTCCTCAATGGCCTCGTATTCTGATGAGGCAACCAGTTTTTCTTCAGAAGGTGGAAGTTTAGTTAACTGTGTCAATTTCTTTTTAATCAGAATCGAGCCAATTCTCACCATGACATTGGAACGACCTGCCTTCTCAACAATACCGGAAACAGACCACCCTTCAATCTTAACAAGATCGCCCCGCTGAATGGTGGAAACAGTTTCATCGGAAGAAGGCTTGTGGTTCCCGGATTTGTCTGCCGGTGTTTCCCCTGCAACCATTTCGCTGAGTTTCTTCCTTGCTTCCCGTCTCTCCACTGCGGATGGGGAATTTGCGATGGAAACCATGAGTGAATCCGCTCTGGATTGAATACTTTTTAACGCCCGCTCTTTTTCTTTATCAACTGTCTCTATTTTTCTTTCCAGATTAACTCTTGTTTCTTTCAGTTGCTTCTCAAGGAATTTTCTGCTTTTTCCGGCATGCTTTCTGTGCTCGGTAAGCCGGTTAAGCTCCTTCCGACGTTTCTCTTCCATATCCCGGAGGCTGACCACAAGGCTGTCGAGGCTGAATGAATCTCCTGCGAGATCCGATGCTTTTCTTAGCATATCCTGTGGGAAACCGGCGATTGCCGCAGCTTCCAGTGTACAGGATGCTCCGGGGATATCCGCAATGAACTTGAAACCCGGTGTCAGGGTCTCAGGGTTAAATGACATGGAACCATTGTGAAACCCCTGTTTTTCCCGTGCAAGCAACTTGAGCTGACCCATGTGAGTACTAACAACAGTTCTTACTCCTGAATCCGCCAGTTCCTCCAGAAAAACGGCAGCCAGAGCCGCTCCTGTAACCGGATCAGTTCCAGCGGCAGGTTCATCTATAACAGCCAGGGTTTCGGAGTCGCCGACCCGCAGTATATCTCTCTGCTCTGAAAGCCTGGCGGAATAGGTACTCAGGTGCATGGCAATAGACTGATTATCGCCCATGGAAACCATGACCCTGCTGAAAAAAGGCATGGATGATGCTGCGCTTGCGTGGGCCCCAAGACCGCTTCTGTTGCAAATTGAAGCAAGCGCGAGAGCCTTTAGAAGCACACTTTTGCCTCCGGCGTTGGGTCCACTGATTACCAGAACACGCCACCCCTCCGCCAGATTTACCCTGCTCTTTACCACAGTGTCCCGGGGCAGAAGCGGGTGGGCCAATTCCCTTAAATCCAACTGTCCTTCTTCAGGAAATGCTGTGTTCTCCTGAATATAATATCGCGCTCTGGCAAAAATAAAATCAAGACTGCTTAAAATAGAAATTCCACTCTCTATGTCTTCCAGGTTCTCTCTGAGAGCCATGGTAGCCTCCCGAAGAATCCGTCTTCGTTCCTGCTGGAGATCAAGAAGAGCTTCCTGAAGCTCATTTCCATCTTCCACAAGTTCAGCGGGTTCTATAAAAAGGGTGGCTCCACTTTCCGATCTGTCATGGATCAAACCTTTCACAGATCCTCTTTTTCCGGATGTTACCGGAAGAACATATCTCCCTGATCTTATTGAAGGCGGAGAATCCCGAAGAACTCCAATTCCCGCCAGCCTGGATGAAATGGCTGACAGCCTGGATGTAAGCGATGAACGGAGAGATTGTATTCTTCTGGAAATACGCTTCAGTTCGGGAGACGCGTCTGAAGCAAGCTCTCCATCCACTGTTGTGATACGTAAAAGCATTCCGGAAAGATTATCAAGCAGAGGAATCTCAGAGATTGGAGTATCAAGAATGCCTGCTGCCGAATCAGGAGAATTTGTTACCCTTTTTGAAAATGCCTTCATGTCGCTGAGTGCCTCACCGGCACTTCGCAGATGAAACGGCTCAAGTGCAATCGCCCCGCGACCAAGAGATTCCACCGCCCCGATGATACCCTGCAAGTTTGAAACCGGAGGCTCAATTCCCGCGCCTATTAACTCGAAAGCGTGAAGAGTTTCCTCTTTAAATATCCGGGCACTGTCTCTGTCGGTTGCTGGAAGAAGGCTTGAAACGAGTTCTTTTCCAGCCTGGCTACCGGCATTATCCCGGACAATTTCAAGAATTTTATGAAACTCAAGTCGATGCAGAGACTGATCCATAGTTAGATATTCTTAACCTGGAATGAGGGAGATTCCTCAAGTTTTTTCAGAAGCTCCTTTTCGCTCCGTTTCACCTTACGCGGTACATGAATATCAATCTCCACAAGCAGATCACCCCTGCTTCGTCTGTTCAACCGGCCCATTCCATGGTGCTTCTGTTTGAACCTGGTACCGGCACAGGTTCCAGCGCCCACCTTTATCTTCAGAGAATTGCCATCCGGCAATGGTACAGTAAATTCTCCGCCAAAAACCGCCTGGGGGTAAGAAATAGTCAGTGGATAAACAAGATCGTCCTCTTCGCGCTTAAACGGGCCATAATCTACATTGTTAATCAAAAGCTTAAGGTCTCCGGGAACTCCACCCTGACCTGGATAATGCCCCTGACCTCTGAGTCTGATGTAATGCCCTTTGGAAAGACCCGCCGGGAGATCCACAGCAATAGTGGATTTCTTTTTTTCAAACCCTCTTCCCCGGCAGCTGGAACACAGCTTCCTGGGAATGGTTCCCCTGCCTCCACACACATTACACTGGTTCACTGATCGAAAACTACCGAGAAGAGTATTCCTGACAGAAGAAACCCTTCCAGTCCCATTACAATGTCTGCAACTCTCTGAGCCGGAAGCTTTATCTGCGCCCGTTCCTGCGCACTCAGCACAGGAAACATTTCTCTCGACTTCCACTTCCCGACGTCCACCAAGTGCTGCTTCCTCAAGATCCAGATCAACTCTTACAGTAACATCTTCGCCCCTGACAACCCTTGGACCTGAACCGGCGGAAGAAAAACCGAAGTTCTCCATAAATGCCCTCATGGCATCGTCCAGACCGAAACCACTGAAGATGTCATGCATCCCGCCCATTCCAGCGGATGAACCTGGATCTTCTGTGGTACCATAACGGTCGTAAGCGTCCCTTCGAGAAGGGTCGCTTAGTATCTCATAAGCCCTCGCAACCTTTTTGAAACGCTCTTCGGCCTGGTGATCTCCGGGGTTACGATCCGGATGATTCTTCATCGCAGCTGTGCGATAGGCCCTTTTAATATCCTCGGCGGACGCGCTTCGATCCACGCCTAATACTTCATATGGATTCATAGTGTAAAATATAACAACCGGAAGCCCCGAACAACAAAACTATTCGTCGCGAGGAAGGTTTATTCCGGTAACTTATCCTCCTCAACTTTTGATATTGAATCGAGGAATTCGGATGTGGCATTCTCCTCGTCTGATTCAAATACTTCAACAAGCCTGGAGACTGAAGCGTTAAGCAGACGTATTTCATCTATTGCATTTTCCAGAGCGAGTGAATCCTCACCGTCTCGCAAAATCTTAAGCTTCTTCATTCCGATATCCAGTTCTTCCCATGATTCTTTATCCAGTTCTTCGCGGGCAACTTTCAGAGATCGGGAAGCTCTGTAAATAACTTCATCCGCCTCGTTCCTCAGGCTTACAAACTTTATTCTGATCTTGTCTGCCTCGGCATTGGCTGAAGCCTCCCTGCGAAGCCTCTCAATGTCAGAGCCACTGAGACCTCCGCTGGGATTAACCTTAATACTCTGCTCCTGACCTGTGGTTGTATCTCTCGCTGAAACATTGAGAATTCCACTGGCATCTATTTCAAACACAACCTCAATACGGGGTTCCCCGCGCTTAGCGGAAGCAATTCCCCTCAATTCGAAGGTTCCGAGACTTCTGTTCCCGTCAATGATTTCCCTCTCACCCTGGGCTACATGTACTCCAACGATTGATTGATTATCGCTTGCTGTTGTAAAGATTCTACTGTTTCTAATTGGAATCGGGCTGTTTCTTCGAATAATTGGTGCAAGCACTCCTCCGAGAGTTTCCACACCAAGGGTCAATGGAGTAACATCGATAAGAACCAGATCTTTACGCTGCCCGGTAAGAACAGAACTTTCAACAGCGGCACCCAGCGCGACTACCTCATCGGGGTTTACCGATTGAGCGGGTTTTCTATTAAAAAACTCTTCCACCAGCTTCTGAACCATGGGAATTCGAGTAGATCCACCAACAAGCACGATATGGTCTATATCCTCAATATTCATCCCTGCGTCTTCAACAGCTTCCCTGCAGAGCGGAATAGTCTTTTTAATCAGGTCACCGGCAAGTTCTTCAAAAAGCTTTCTGGTAATCGTTATCTCCAGGTGAACAGGACCGGATTCGCCCGTGGCGATAAAAGGCAGATTTATATCTGTCTCCTGAGTCATGGATAACTCGCACTTTGCTCGTTCAGCAGCCTCTCTTACCCTCTGGGGAGCAATATTGTCTCTGGTGAGATCTATACCTGTTTCTGATTTGAATTCACTCATAATCCACTGAACAAGTTTTGTATCAAGATCATCGCCACCAAGACTTGTATCTCCAAGGGTAGCCTTTACTTCGAAAACACCATTAATAACCTGAAGAACACTTACATCAAATGTTCCTCCTCCGAAGTCATAAACAACCAGCTTCTTTCTGCCCTCAGGTTCAAGGAATGCAAGTGCCGCAGCGGTTGGTTCATTGAGAACTCTTCTTACTTTGAAACCGGCAATCTTGCCGGCGGCTTTGGTAGCCTGACGCTGAACTTCATTGAAATAAGCGGGAACAGTAATTACCGCATCGGTTACTTCCTCACCGAGAAATTCCTCCGCGGTGAGCTTAAGCTGTTGCAGAATAATAGCTGATATCTCTGGCGGTGTATAAATACGATCCATAATTCTTACAGCGGCATCACCATTGCTGTTTTCAACAATTTCATAAGAAACATCGTTTATATGACTCGCGACTTCGGCATAGCGTCGCCCCATAAGGCGTTTAATGCTGTTCACTGTGTTTTTGGGATTCGTTATGGCCTGCCTTCTGGCAACAAGACCAACAAGCCTCTCCCCTTTAGCCGAAAATGCCACAACAGAGGGCATTACCCGTGAACCACTCTTGGACTGAATAACGGTAGGATGCCCACCATCACTGAAAGCAATGCAGGAGTTAGTCGTTCCAAGATCAATTCCTATGGTTCTTCCCATATCCGCTCCCTGATTGAAAAACTGGTCTATTAAATACCTGAACGAACTCCCTGACAACAAACCTGTCAGAGTACGCAGGCTGTTAAATCATTGTCCAAATAGTATTGCATACGCCTATCGGTGTCAACCTCACCATTCAATTTCATTCGGGGCTGAAATTACTCCCTTCTCACAGATAATTGAAGTAATAAATTTCACAGGGGTAACATCAAATGCCGGATTATAAACCATAACCCCATCAGGGAGGATTTGTGTGTCTCCCATAACTGCCAGTTCCTCCCTGCCTCTTTCTTCAATCACTATATTGTTGCCATCCTGTGACAGAGGATCAAATGTGGAAACCGGTGCTACTATGTAAAATGGCACTCCCGCCTCAAAGGCGGCCAGCGCAAGAGGATATGTTCCTATTTTGTTAGCCGAATCACCGTTCACAGCCACTCTATCGGCACCAGTTATAACCGCATCAACAATACCTGTTCTCAATAAAGAAGCCGCCGCGGAATCTGGAAGAACCCTGACCGGTATCCCGGCTTTCTGTAATTCCCAGGAAGTAAGTCTTGCCCCCTGAAGAAGCGGTCTTGTCTCATCTGCATAGACCGAAGAGAGGATTCCTCTGGAATGTGCCTCGTAAATCACCGATAGCGCGGTACCCAGCCCCGCGGTCGCAAGACCACCGGCGTTACAATGGGTAAGCACAGTACACCCTTCAGGAAGCAGGTCGGCACCAAAACGCCCCATAGCCCTGCTTGCGTCAAGGTCTTCCTCAAAAAGTCTGTGTGCGCTGCTTAAAAGCCGTCCAACGGCAATTGTTTTTGAAGAAGACGACAAAAGAATTTCTCTCTGGATATCCAGACAGTGAAACAAATTTACGGCAGTGGGTCTTGTAAAGGCCAGCACATCAAGTAAACCACCGCAGTCGTCAAAAAAACTTATCGACTCAGGAGTTTCCATTGCGGCGATAACAGCTCCGTATGCCGCTGCCAGACCAATTGCCGGAGCCCCCCTTACCGCAAGTGTCTTTATTGCAACTGCAAGCTGAGCGGTTGTTCTGCAATCAAGATAAATCTCTTCCGATGGAAGAAGCCTTTGATCCAGCAGCCGCAGATGGTCCTCACGCCAAACCATAGTTGGAACAGGCTTCAAGAGACACCGCCTTTCATCAGCATCTTACTGCATATTAACAAAATATTTGAAGGTTCCATCATTCGACCGTCACCAAGGGTTCCACAGGCAAGTTTACCGGAAACAGGTCCTGCGAATCTGATGCCTCTGGAAGAAAGAATCTCAACATTAGCCTGAACGGCGGGATTATTCCACATTCGCGTATTCATTGCGGGAGCAATCAACACCGGTGCGGCACAGGCAAGAAAAGCGGAAGTAAGCAGATTATCAGCAAGACCGTGAGTCGCTCTTGCCATGAAGTGAGCTGTAGCTGGAGCTATAATCATAAGATCCACATTATCAGTAAGGGCAATGTGTGGAATTAACGCAGTTGGCCGGGAAGAAAACAAATCTGTAAAACAGGGCATTCCGGACACAGCAGAGAGTTGTGTAGGTGTGACAAATTCAGTAGCGGCTCTGGTGAGAACGCAGTTTACCGTGTGTCCTGATTTTCTCAGGAGTGAGACAAGAGTTACCGCTTTGAAAGCCGCCGCGCCACCAGTTATGCCTAGAAGAATCTCCGCCA
>JAUVJW010000136.1 GCA_030596465.1 Candidatus Fermentibacteraceae bacterium
AATTGTTCTTTGAAGTTCATCAAGTGAGGGTACAGCAAAACCGGCAGGTTTCGTCACAATTTCAGAAACAAGTTCAAGATCACATGCTGTACGGAACCTGAGTCCTTTGTTGAGCATCTTCCTGATCTTGTACAGGGATAGTGCGAGAAGAAGATCGGCAGCTTTTTGCGGCAGACCAAAACCTCTGATCTGATCAATATCTATGTTGAAGTAGGCAGTGATCTTTTCAGCGGTGTATTCATCCCTGGCAAATGGTACATGACCAAATCCCTTTTTCGTGTCGCCCCTGGGATCTACACCATCAAGTTTGACTCCTCCGCTGGCGGCAATTGATACACCTTCCGCCTCTACAAATGCTGAAAGAACTCTGGGCAGTCTCAGGCGTCCACCGGCCAGTTCTGATTTCGCAAGAAAGATACCATGTATAAGGGAATTGGGGTCATACTTTAGAAGCACAAGAGCCAGATGCTTCAGATCTACTCTGCCTTTATCCAGAGTACTCAGTTCTTCCTTCAGAATGTTGAAAAAACTCTTATCCTCACCCTCAAGAATATATGGGCTGTTTACCCTGTGTGATTCAAGAAGAGAGTTGGTAAATTCCTTCCCCGAATTATCAACAACAGATACATAAGGAATACCTTTGAGTTCATCCACGATTGTATTTGACACTGAGTCCCAGCACACATTCTCCAGTCTGTTTGCCATGGATTGCGCCGATTCAAGAAGAAGCATGTCTCTGCCTCCGGGAAGAGTGAATGTCGCGGCGCCAAGATCCGGAAATCCGGTAGGTTGAAATCTGCTGCCCTGAACTGGCTTCAACTCGGCCTCAATAAGTATTCTGCCGTCATTGCTCAAGTCTGTAAGTTTTGTCATATCTGTTCTACTTCCCTTCTTCAGTTACTTCAGAGTTTGTTACCATTTTGAAAAGCCTGGTCATTGTCCATTTTGATACCGGAAACAGCAGAGCGGCAGCCATTCGTCTACTGATACCTGCTGAACCTCCAGCAGAGTTAACCACTGTGGGGCATCCTTCACCTGAAAGCCTTCTTGAGGCCCTTTCCATAGCTCGATTCAGCTTACCGGAAAATGCCAGACGATGAATGGATGGATCAACCGAAAAGCATTTTTCCTTTAATTTGAAAGGGGAATGCACAAGTTTCAGAACAGCCCAGGTTCCCGGAATAAGGGAATTGCTGTCTGCTTCCCAGGGTATCTGACCATCAATAGATTTCCAGTCAAGCAGAATGAAACCATTGAACAGTTCCATGAGCTTCCTGTCTGAAACACTACCGCTGATAAATGATGATATGTCCTCTGGTGAAGCATAAACTTTCCCATAAACAGGATAGCTATGTATTTCTTTTCTGCCTGTTGTCATCAGTATCTTCTGCATCAAGCTCCCAAGCACATCTACAATTGATTCACCGCGCTTTTCATACAGCCTCGATTCTTTATCAAAAGACGGATACTTGCCTTTGAAAGCAACTGGTTCACAGAACTTCCTTATGCTGCCGAATTGCTCGATCCGGCAGGACGCGAGAGAAGCGGCAAGTCTGAATTCAACAGACCCGTCATAAGTGTTCTGTAACCATCTTGGATCTGTAAGAAGAACGGGCCTTGTGTAAATTCCCTTTGGTGACTGCCACAGCCCGGAGTTAATCAAAGCCCGTTCGCAGTTGCCCGCTTGCGCAAGAAGACGCTGCAAAGCAATCTTCCCACCTGTTCTGCAGAACTGTATCATCATTTCTTCAAGCTTACCGGCAGCGGACTGCACTGAACCGGGACCTTCAGCAGAAGCCCGCCTTACAACAGAAAGCCAGTGATGAATATCTTCCAGAATATCGGCGTCAGGATCATTGCGCACATCGAACCGGCCAAGAGGTATGGCAAAATGAGCATTCCCGTTGCGTTCAATGAAGCTGTATCTTTCAAAATCAGTAATTCCTCTATCTACACCCATCGTCGCAACTGCAACTGCAATACTTAAACTGTCTTTCGCTTTTTTCCCTTTTACAGTAGCTCTGCCCTCAGAGAACAGATATGAGATCTCTTCATAACCGGCAGCAGCTCTCCATAAAGGAAACCAGATTTCAGCTCTAATCTTTTCGCTTTCTGATTTTCCACTATATGCCGCCCGGTTTGGTTTCACCGAAAAAGGACTTGATATTGTGGAAGCACCTTCAGTATCAAACCTTCTGACAGCAGCAGAAGCAAAAACAAGAGCCCCTTCTATCATCAGAATGTATTCCCAGGGATTTACTATAGACTTATCCTTGAACCCTGTGGATGAGTTCAATCCACCAGACATTCCGGGATTAAATTGACCTATTGCGACATCGCGCACAAGACCAGTAACAATTTCCCCATCAAGAGCACTTTTCAGCCATATTTCAGAGGAAGGAGATGATTCCCCGGTATCCAGAGAAAACACATCTCGTAACCTTTGGAAAAAATTACTGCAAAAGTCAAGACGTCCATCATTGCCGCCAGAACCAAGTATTGCTGGATAACCAGGTTTATTATCGCCAAGAACAACAGCAGCATCAATCCACTCAAGAGCCTCATCCGGCATTGATGCTCGCAGTGAAGACATGAAGGCCATTTTGATGTCACCGGAAGGAGCACTGGTATAGCCAAGACCCTGTACAATGGAAGTAGTCATAAGAAGTGCGTTTCTTAGTGGTGTCAACCGTTCAGCCTTTGACCCGCTGATAGCATCAACCACAATCGTATCCTTAGTTGGTTTTGTTCTCATTCCAGTCTTTTTATCTTCCCCCTTGTAGAAGCCACTTCCTCCGTTCCAGGGATCGCATATCGGAGATGGAGAATAGGCGTTCAAGAAAAAATCACTCAATTCATCTCCGGTCATGGATGAAACAAGTACGAAATTGTCTTCATCGTTCCAGTAGCCTTCCACATCCGGTTCTTTCTGTTTTGATATAACTCTGAGAATACCCAAAGCCTTCAGGTAACTGCTGATTGGTACAGGGTGACAACCTCTGAGTATCAGCTTGTTCTTTTCTCTCATCATTGTTCACCACCCTTTTCGCTGGCTCTCCAGTCAGCTATACGCAAAAGTGATTCCAGAAATGCCAGACGGAACGGTCCATAACTGTTCCTGAGCTTCAAAGTTCTTGACAGCCAGCTTTTCCCGGCCTGTCCGCCACCCAGTTCCATTAGATCAAGGGCAAGGGTTGTCTCGGGCATTGTAACCCCACTCCCAAGATCAACTACTGGCAGTACATCTTCTTCATGCACCCCTCTTGCATACCGTTTCCCGTTTTCAGGAGCAGTTTCTATTGGCAGGGATCTGATAGACATTCTAACCTTCCCGTGATGCGCCGCAGCCAGGTATGCAGACAGATCTGATCCACCGTTCTCAAGCAATGCCAGAGCACTGGCAAGTTCGTGCCTGAAACCTGTGCGGGGAAATTCTTTCCTGTCGATTACCCATTTCCCCTTCGCTTGATCCCCCGCTTCAGCATTACCGAATCTCCGCTGGAATGCCCAATGTGTTTTACCAGCATCATGCCATCTTGCCGCTTTCAGGAGATCTTCATCCGGCTCAACTCCAATAGATTTACAAATCTCCTTCAGAGTTTGAACAACAGAGTCAGTATGCTGAGCAATACTTTCATAAGAGTACTCAGTCTGTGGATCGTCATCATTTGATTCCGCTGGAATTCCTTCCGTCAACAGTATCTGCACCTTCTTCTTCTCAGATGGGAACCAGCCAATTTCTCTTGAGTATCCACCATCACCCGCATTAAGCATTACTGTCATTCCGGGGCTGCAATTTCTGGCAGTAACCCAATCACCGGTAAGATGATTCCAGAACCAGCCGCTCTTTTTCTTCAAGTGCTTTCTTAGTTCTGAAAGAGGTACACGACAAAGTTCATTCCTGTCAGGCAGTTGCTGATTCCTTAAGTTATCCCGCTCAAGCTCCCGCCAGAATACAAAGACAGTTTTACTGTCGGAATTTCTTATGAAGCGAGAAATATCAATGTCCATACCTGCCAGGTCGGGAGTAGTATCAAAAAGATCAATCATGTCTCTCTTCCTGATAACAGTCTCCTGCTTCAGCTTTTCATTAAAGTCCGGTAGCCACAGTGAACCCGCGTTGTCCAGTTCCTCAAGCATCTTCACAGCCCTTGTGACTTCTTCATCATCGTATGGAAGCCCGAATCCTTTTTTATCTTCCGGGCGTATCCAGTGAATTACAGCGTTATTATATTCGCCCGTTCTGTTGCACCTTCCAAATCGCTGAACAAGAGAAGCCCATGGAGCAGCATCTGTGAACAGAGTCTTTGCTGAAATATCAACCCCTGCCTCAACAACCTGCGTGGCAACAAGAATCCTTCCAGCGGGAGGGCAATCTGAAAACACCTTTGAAAGAATACTGTCTCTATCGGGTTTTCTGAATCTTGAATGCAGAAGAAGTATTTCCGCATCTGACTTCTGCCTGCACAACTTCTTGAAGGTTTCCCGCGCGGATGAGACTGTGTTTCTTACTACAATGGAAAGAGTACCCGGTTCGTGGGCTTGAACGATCTGCTCTTCCAGCGGCATCTCCCAGGAAGTTTCATACACGCTCTTTGAAGCTCTGTAACGCCGATTGAAAACGGGTGATTCATAATCATCCTTGTCGGGAGCAACTTCAGTCAGTTTATCAGACCGATGATCAACAGTGTCAAGCCAATTCCTGGTCATTGTTGCACTCATCCAGATACTTTCCGTTTGTCCGAAATGACCGTACATCTCTCTGAATGCCTGCAACTGAAGAGAAGTTTGCAGCCCGACACCCATCAGCTGCACTTCGTCCATAACCCAGAGACAGTCATTGTTCAGCAGTGCGAATTGAACAGGCCAGCGGAACCTGCTGGCTGCATATCCTCTGTTCAGTGCCCTGCTGAGCAGCATATCCTGAGTGCCAATGAGAATTGAATCTCTTTCAGGATACCTGTCCCAGTCCCTGTTTGTATGTCCTCCAAGTAGAATATGACAATCGGTATCCAGCTCAAGATTATTCAGCCATTGCCTGACAGCAATCTCCGTTTGCTCTACCAGAACACGCATTGGAAGACAATAAACCAATCTCCTCGACACAGTCTCCGGCTCATTTTGTCTGCGCCACAACCACGAAACAACAACACCGGCTGTTTTTCCCATTCCAGTAGGGACAGTCACTATTTCTGGAATAGTATCGGACGATGCCATTTGAATCTGCCACGGGAAAGGTTCAAAACCCGTAGCTTTCTTAAAAAAATCACTGTAAGTAAGCACAAAACCTCCCTATTCCAATATTTGTGTATGCCAACTCAATTTTTTATTCTTCTCATTTCTTCAAAAACTTCATTACCTCCACATCACACCAATATCTACGCAATAATGAAATATAATAATGCGGTATATTGTGACAAGTATAGCTTTACTGTATTGCTTAACATTTCTTGATTCTTCTAATTCTGATTATTTCCCTCCCAATTTTCTTATTGCTTTGTCTGAACTGAGAACTACACCGCCAACCACTACAACAATCTCAATAACTTTCACTACAGCTTCCCATGTTTTCATCTTTCACTCCTTGCTCTATTGCGCCTTCATAATTGGCTGTTTCATGTTTTCGATCTCCGGTGTAAACGACTCACGTGTCATCCCATTCCAAGTAAACCAAGGGCTGTAACAATCACATCATCAATTTGACCGGCTACAGGAATTACATCTGGAATTAGATCAACAGGTACTCCCCAATAAATCACCACGATTGCAAGCACAATCAG
>JAUVJW010000073.1 GCA_030596465.1 Candidatus Fermentibacteraceae bacterium
ATCCGTGGAAAACTTCGATGCGTCCGTGCCTTCAATGGGTCTTTCCATTTCTCAGAACCCGGTGGTTTCCACCGCAATGGTGAACTTCACTCTTCCTTCACCTGCACAGGTCACTGTTGAAATTCTTGATATCACCGGAAGAATTATCAGCACACCTGTTGACGAAGCGGTTGCCTCCGGCAGTCACTCCATTGTATCGGGTCTTTCCAATGCTCCAGCCGGTCTCTACATGGTCAGACTTACCACAGGCGGCCATACAGAAACTCTCAGAGCTGTAAGACTTTAGCTCTATAAATTACAGAGTCAGAGGGGGAGTCTTCGGGTCTCCCCCTCTTTGTTTATTGTCCCTGCTGTTTACAACGATCCATCTTGTTAGCATCTTCTCTTTTCATGGAACAAAACTATTTCTCGGGGAGGATGTCAATGAAAGAATCCGATCTGCGTCGGGTATTCAACAGCATGACAGAAGCTTACTACAAAGTGGATTCCACTGGTACGATTATTGCTGTCAACAAAAGGGCAGTGGAAATGTTCGATTACGATTCAAGAGATGAAATGATTGGTTTGAGCCTGATCCAAGACTTCTTTCCTGATCCTGAAACTCGCAAAATCTTCCTCAACAGCCTCATGGACGATGGCAGCATGAAGCTGTGTGTCGACAAATTGAAAAGAAAAAATGGCTCAACATTTTTTGCGGAAACAAATGCCAGGCGCCTTGCGGATGAAAACAGCCAAATTACCGGGATTGAAGGTTTTGTAAGAGATATCACTCAGATAATTAATAACGGAAAAAAAGCAGACCACCTCACCAACGCTCTTAAAGCTATCAGGCAGGTAGACCATCTCATCACAAAAGAGAAAAATCTTGACAAACTGATTCAGGGCATTTGCGAAGCTCTCATTTCCAACAGAGGGTATTCTTCCGCCTGGATTGCCCTGTGGGATCAGGAAGGTTCTAAATTCTACAAAACAGCTTTTGCAGGAATCCCCCTGGAAAACATGAACCGGTTGAAATCAAGAATTGAATCCGGCAATCTGGTTATCTGCGCTGATCTGGCTCTGGATAAAGGTGGGCTCGTAACGATTAAGGATGTCCAGGATAAATGCGGAGATTGCCCGTTACTCGGGCTTGAACCGAACAGCAGACCATTCACAACAACACTGATGGTTGATGGTAAACTCTATGGCCTGGCTTCAGCAGAACTTCCCATAGAACTAAGCATCTTATCTGATGAACAATCCCTGTTCCAGGAAGTGGCCGATGATGTTGCTTATTCTGTACACAACATTTATCTGGAAGCTGAAAGACTTAAATCAAGAGAGATAATTGAAAAGACAAACGAAAATCTTGAGGAGGCTCTCAGGGTCGCCGAAAAATCAACCGAGCTGGCAAAAGAGGCGAGCAGGGCAAAGAGTGAATTTCTTGCCAACATGAGCCACGAGATTCGAACTCCACTTAACGGTGTAATCGGAATGACTGATCTGCTTATGGATACCGACCTGACTCCGGAACAGCAGGAATTTGCTGAAACCGTTAAAATCAGTGGAGATGCGCTGCTGACACTGATAAATGACATTCTGGATTTCAGTAAGATAGAAGCTGGAAAACTGGAGATTGAAATCACCAGTTTTGATCTCAGGTTGCTTCTTGAAGAGGTGGGAGATCTGATGGCTGCCGGGGCTCAACATAAAGGTCTTGAATTCATTTCTCTGATTGCCCCTGATATACCAGCTCCTGTAAAAGGTGATCCCGGCAGAATAAGACAAATACTGCTTAACCTTATCGGCAACGCTCTAAAGTTTACACGGGAAGGAGAAATCAGCATATCGGTTATTCCTGAAAATGAGACAGATACCCATGTTCAACTCAGATTCTCCGTGAGAGATACAGGAATTGGTATACCGGCAGACAAGACAAAAAGCATTTTTGAGGCATTCACACAGGCAGATGCTTCCACCACCAGAAAGTACGGAGGTACAGGTCTGGGTCTCTCAATATGCAAAAGGCTTGTATCCATTATGGGTGGCAAAATAGGCGTTCTCAGCCGAGAGGGATCCGGCTCTGAGTTCTGGTTCACTCTTACCCTTGAGAAACACAACAGGCAAACTTCCCGAACCAAAACCAGATCTATTGAGAACACTCGCATTCTTGCCGTTGATGACAACTCAACCAACAGAAGACTTATCTCTCTGCTTCTTGAGTCCTGGAAATGCAGATACTCAGTTGTTCCTTCCGGAAAAGAAGCTCTTAAAACCCTCAGAGAAGCCTCTCTTGAAAATGATCCCTTCAAGATAGCAGTTCTTGATATGCAGATGCCGGAAATGGACGGCGAAGAACTTGGCGAAAGAATCCTGAAAGATTGTGAAATAGAATCACCCAGACTTGTGGTTATGTCTTCTATCGGAGCCAGAGGAGACGCCGCAAGATTGCATGAACTTGGCTTCTCCGCGTACCTGACAAAACCGGTAAAGCAATCTCAGCTCTTTGATTGCCTTACCACAGTTTACGGCCATAATACCGGGAACGAAAAACCTCCTCTTGTTACAAGACACACCCTCAAGGAATCCCAAAAAACAAGAATAAAAATTCTTGTTGCGGAGGATAATCCAGTGAATCAACTGGTTGCGGTTAAGATTCTGGAGAAACTCGGATACAAAGCTGGTGTCGCGGAAAATGGAGCAGAGGCAGTTGGTGCCCTGGGAAAGATAGATTACGATATAGTATTTATGGATTGTCAGATGCCTGTGATGGATGGCTATGAGGCATCCAGAACAATCCGATCCGGCGAAGTAAAAGTTCTGAACAGAGAGGTAATCATTATCGCAATGACAGCCAATGCTCTAAAGGGCGACAAAGAGCTGTGTATTCAGGCAGGTATGGATGACTACATTTCAAAACCTATCTCTCCAAAAGTTGTATCGGATGTTCTTTTTAGATGGTCCTCGAAAAACTCGGGTAAACGGGAAATAATGATTGAGCCTCTCCTTTCCAATAACACTTTCAGGAAGGAAAAACTTGACGAAGACTTCGAGAATGATATTGAAACAATCCGGGAATTGATAAGGCTCTTTCTTGTTACCGCGGAAAAAAACCTTCGTGATTTATCAGCTGCAATTAAGGAAAACAATCCGGCCGGGGTAAGAATTCTTTCGCACACTCTGAAAGGCTCGGCTCTTAACATCGGTGCGGAAGATTTTGCCGATGCCTGCGGACGGCTGGAACATCTGGTGTCCAAAGGAGATCTGGCAAACGGCAATATTTTGCGGAACATTATAGAATCTGAATATAAAAAGCTTTTGATTCACCTGTCAGAGATTGGATACAGATAATACAAAAGGGGCTTTCGCCCCCATTGCTTTTCCAGTTCCTGTTATAGACCTTGAGAAATGAAGCTTGAAATCATTGGGAGAAATTCTTCGGGTGAACCCATCACTCCGGTTATGCGATCAATCTCCGTTCCGCTGGCATCTGTCAGCAGCAGAGTCGGGATGCTCTGGGCACGATACCGCTGGGCAAGCTGAGGATTGTTGTCAACGTTAATTTTGAGAAGAATACACTGTGACAGAACTTCCTTGTAGTCTCCTCTTGAAAAGTAATCTTCCGAAAGCATTACGCAGGGACGACACCAATCTGCATACAGGTCAATAAACACTGGTTTTCCTGTTTCCTCCGCAAGAGCCAGAGCGGCAGGAAGGTCATCGTGAATCCATTCCACATTAACAGTTGATTCTTCGTTTGTTACCGCCTCGGCAGCCTGAGCCTCCTCCGACGCTCCACATGCTCCCAGAATCAGAGTAAGAGTAAGGGGTATCAAATATTTCATTAGGTTCTCCTTTCATGTGTTTGTTTTGATTGTTATGGAATATACAAACTTTTCTCTTTTTTGTTCCCTGGAGGAAAAATGAGCCCTGAAACACCCCGGATTACCGTTGATGCCATAATTGAAATGAATGGCGGAATTGTGTTGATTGAAAGAAAATACCCACCGCTCGGCTGGGCAATTCCCGGTGGTTTTGTCGATCCCGGAGAGAGCCTTTTTGAAGCCGTGAAACGGGAAGCTCTTGAGGAAACCTCTCTGAAAATTGAAGTACTTGATCTCTTCCATGTGTATTCAAAACCATGGAGAGATCCAAGAGGAGACACGGTGAGCGCGGTTTACTGGTGCAAAGCCGCTGGAAAGCCTGTTGGAGGAGATGATGCCGCAAAGGCGGTTGTATTCTTTGAGAATAATCTACCCGACAAAATTGCCTTTGATCACAGTGAGATTCTTCAGCATTTCTTCCACTGGAGAAAAACAGGTATTGCTCCGGCACTTGATCTGTAAGAGGAGAATGAGGCGGGACATTCCATGTATGTGGAATGCCCCTTTTCGTTATAGATAGAGAGAGCTGAGACTGCGACCTTCGTTGATTCTTCTGATAGCCTCAGCAAATACATGGGCAACAGACAGGGTTTCAATTTTGTCAACAGAGCCGCCGCTTACCCGCTCGGCTTTTTCTCTGTTGAATTCCACAGTATCCGTTATATACAGTTTTGTAATAGGGCTGTCCTGTATGCGTTTCACTGCCTTACCGCTTAAAATTGGATGAGTAATAAAAGCATAAATGTCCTTTGCTCCTCTGGCTGCTACGGTTTCAGCGCAAAGGATCAGGCTTCTTCCGCTGAGGATCTCATCATCTGCCATGAGTACTGTTCTGTCAGACAGATCGTCCAACCCCTCAACTGTTCTCACAAGGGGATTCTCGGAATCATCCACGCGCATTTTCTTTACATAACCTGTTGTAACATCAGGAGTGCCTCCCGCGTCCAGAATACCCTTGGCTGTATGTAACGCGAGAAAGTCATTGTCCAGAATACTTCCGGAATCGGGAGCGACAAAAGCCAGTTTTTCTTTCCCCATTCCAAGGATCTTTCTTATGAACACTGTATTCGCATGGAGTTGATCAACAGGAATGTTACTGAATCCCTGGCTCTGCGGAGAGTGAAGGGTCATCGCAAGAACTCTGTCTGTTCTGACTGCCTCGAGCAGTTCGAAGATCATCTTGGATGTAATGGCGATTCTGGGCTTATCCTTTTTGTCACTTCTTGCGTAAGGAAAGTACGGGGTTACTGCTGTTATTCTACCTGCGCTGTCTTTCAAGGCACTGATCATCTGCAATAGCTCCAGAATATCTCCTGACACGGTTCTGTAGGCATCGGTACTGTCCTGAAACACTGATCTCTCCCCGGACTGAATAATGAACAAATCCTTCTCTCTGACTGTTCCTCCGGGGAAATTAACCATCATGTTCCCATTTGAAAAATCATGAAATTCCACAGGCTCAGGTTCAATTCCGAGAATCTCGCAGATGTCGCCAGCAAGCTTGGTACTGGCTCTTCCAGAACAGATTGCTATGCTTCCGTACATCCTGCCCCCCAGGTTTATGCTACTGGTTTAACGCTGCAAGCTCCGCGGCTGTTTCATCGATTGTGCCGAATATAACCTGAAGCATTGCTGCGAAAGCCTCAATACCTACACCGTTCTCGGTAGAGAATGTATAGGTGCAGATTACTTCTCCTGTTGTGAGATCATGCTCAAATTTTACAAAGGGGTAGGTAGCGTTAAGCTCAGCAAGTTTCGCGAAAGCGGCTGCCCGACCCGCACCCGATGCAGGAACAAGACCGGGTGTAGGACCAGCCATAAAACATGCTTCCATTGGGGCATTTACTTCAATGTAGAAAATGGGAAAAGACTCACCGCTGAGAGAATCCTGCGCTAAAAGCCAGAAAGTACCTTCCTCTTCTTCGTAGGCTGCACCGAGTTGATCAAGGTAACTGGCTACTGTAGTTGTGGATAGAGCGGCAAATGAAATGGTGGCAATGGCAAGTACTAAAAGAATCGTGGTCTTCATGAAATCCTCCGTCAGTGGGTTATTATTAATAGTGGATGTTCTGCGTACCCTTTAATATGTTTCCCTTTCCCTTTTTTGGGAAGTGCTGTGCTGAATCTTTACAAAAGCACCCCATTGTTCTAGATTTGGGTATTCTTTTGTCATGTAAATACATACTCGCTTCTATGGAGGCAAAATGGATCGTAAAATCAGAGTATTGATAGGCAAACCCGGCCTTGACGGCCACGACAGAGGGGCAAAGTATATAGCCCGTGCCCTTAGGGATGCCGGTATGGAAGTGGTGTACACAGGCATTCGCCAGACACCTGAATCCATTGCGGATGCCGCAATACAAGAAGATGTTGATTTCGTGGGCATCTCCCTTCTCTCCGGTGCTCATAATCATCTGTTCCCGGAAGTTGCAAGATTCCTCCGTGAGAAAGACGCTTCAGACATTATTCTATTCGGTGGTGGCGTCATTCCGGAAGAAGACATTCCAGGCCTGAAAGAAGCTGGTTATGCCGCCATATTCACCCCCGGAACTCCTGCTGCGGACGTCGTTGAATTTATCAACCTTCGCATGGAGAAAAGGCAATAACTCCGAATGACCTCTACAACCGATATTATCCAGAGCATCGGTAAAGGTTCCATTCGAGCAATTGCCAGGGCTCTGAGCAAAGTTGAAAACGGCAGCTCGGATTCCACCGATATTCTCGATAAGCTTTTCAGCAGACAACAGGGGTTTACCATTGGTATTACCGGTCCTCCCGGAGCAGGCAAAAGTACTCTGGTGAACAGAATGATAACCAGATATAGAAAAACAGATAATTCTGTAGGGGTAATAGCTGTTGACCCTTCTTCTCCTTTCACCGGAGGCGCCCTTCTTGGAGATCGTATTCGAATGCAGTCTCATGCTTCAGACCCGAAGGTGTTCATACGAAGCATGGGCAGCAGAGGACATCTGGGGGGGCTTTCCGGTGCAACCCGGGATGCTTCCTGTGTGCTTTCCGCCGCAGGTTACAGCCCGGTGATAATCGAAACTGTAGGGGTAGGTCAGGCTGAAGTTGAGGTTGCCGACCTGGCAGATATCACTCTGCTTGTTCTGGTTCCAGGGCTGGGAGATGATGTACAATCCATGAAAGCCGGTATCATGGAGATCGGTGACATTATCGTTCTGAACAAGGCTGACAGAAATGGAATAGAACAACTGGAAAGCTATGTGAAAGCCAGTCTTGAGTATATGCCTCCAGGGCTGAAAAGACCCGATGTTGTACGAATTTCCGCAGTTAACGGTGATGGGCTGGAAGATCTCTGGGATGCCATTGATCGACTGGTTGCCGCACAAACCGTAGAAAGCAGAATCTCTCATTCCGCTGTAACAACTCTGAGTGAAATTCTAAAGGAAAATGGACTTCTTTTCTTCGAAAAATTACTGGAGATAGAATACAATGGCAGAAAAGAAGCCGAAGAGCTTATCTTAGCCGGACAGTTATCGCCTTATGCAATTGGAAAAAAACTGCTTGAAAGAGCAGAAAGGATATTTGAGCACAATGGATCTAAGTAAAATCGACCACATCGGAATAGCGGTTGAGAGTGTAGACGAGGCTTCAGTTTTTTACCGTGATGTGCTTGGACTTGAACTCATTGGAACAGACGAGGTTCCTTCCCAGAAGGTTAAAGTGGCGATGTTCAGAATTGGCGAAAGCAAAATTGAATTGCTTGAACCAACATCTCCCGACAGCTCAATTGCCATTTTTCTTGAAAAAAAGGGGCAGGGAATTCACCACATCGCATACGGAGTAACAGATGTGAATGGAACTGTCCTCGAGTTAGTTGAAAAAGAAATTAAAATGATTGATAAAGAACCAAGACCCGGTGCAGGTGGATCAAAAATCGCTTTCATCCACCCCAGGGCAAGTGGTCGTGTACTTACAGAACTCTGCCAACACTAGAAGGGTATAAGAATGAGCTCAGAAGACAAGGCCGGCAAACTCAGAGAACTTCGCGAAGAAGCTCTTCTGGGTGGAGGCGAAAAGAGAATAGAAAAACAGCATGCCCGGGGAAAACTCACTGCCCGCGAAAGGGTTGATCTGCTTCTTGATGAAGGCAGCTTTGAAGAGTTTGATATGCTCAAAACTCATCGCTGCACCAAATTCGGTCTTGAAAAACAGAACTACCTCGGAGACGGTGTTGTCACAGGATATGGAACCATAGACGGCAGGCTTGTTTATGTTTTCAGCCAGGACTTTACTGTTTTCGG
>JAUVJW010000147.1 GCA_030596465.1 Candidatus Fermentibacteraceae bacterium
GAGGACATAATTACTCCACTGTTCTGGGACTTCAGAAGAAATCCGGAGAAGGGTACTATCTCGGTTTCGTCGGAAAGATATGTAATTTACAGAGCTGAATCCATGGCCATCGCGATGAAGCAACAACTCACCTCTGTTCTCGGGCCGGGGGCAGGCGTAGTTATTTACCAGATTGGAAAAGCAACAGGCGCTGCAGACGGAAAATACTACTCTGAAAAGACTGGAATCCAGGATCCGGTGCAAAGACTGGCTATGGGTTCCGTTTCTTTCGCTTTGTGCGGTTACGCCAACGTTACCATTCTTCCAGAGAGTTCACCGGTATCCGGTGATGACTTCCTGCTTGTCTATGACCACCCGAATTCCTACGAAGCTGAGGCTCATATAAAAGCTGGAATTTCTACCAATACACCTGTAGACTTTTTAAATGCAGGATACTTCGCAGGTTGGTGTTCAGAAGCTTTCGGTTTGAAGCTGGAAGCAAAAGAAATCACCTGTAAAGCAATGGGGGATGCCCAGTGCAGGTTCGTCATGGCTCCCGGTAAACGACTTAGAGAGCGTGTAAAAGAGATGAAAGCCAGGTTCTCTTTATAACCGTGATTTGACCGTCAAATATTCTATTCGTATGACTACCCTCTGAAAAACAGGAGGGGTTAAAATGAAATACCCATCTTCTCAAGCAGCCTTTTCTGAACATTGGGGGGAACCTGAGTAAAATCGCTGAATTGCATGGTGTAACCCGCTCTCCCCTGAGAAAGACTCCTCAGCGTACCGGTATAGCCGAAAAGCTCTGCAAGGGGAATGTTTGCCAGAATAGCCTGCGCCTCTCCCCTGTTCTCAATAGAAACCACAGTTCCCCGTCTGGCATTTACATCACCAATCACATCGCCCATATAATCCGCGGGTGTGACAATATCAACCTTCATTACAGGCTCCCTGATAACCGGTGAAGCACTTTGAAGGGCCTTACGGAGCGCAATTGCCGCAGAGGAACTATAACCCAGTTCTGTTGAATCTGTATCATGCACCTTCGCCCGGGCAAGAACGATCTCCACGCCGTCGAGAGGATAGCCCGCAAGAACACCAGCACCGATCGAGCCCATTACACCACTCTCAACTGCATCCTCAAGCTGCCTGGTAAGACTATCTGTCTCAATGGAAAATTTTACACCCGAGGTACAGGGTCTTACTTCAATAGTGGCATTTCCATAGTTGCCCTTGCCTGCAATCAGCCTTTCAAATGTGTCCTCGCCTCTACCAATAGATGAAATGCTTTCTCTATAGGAAACCTGAGGTCTCCCGGTGCGGACATTCAGCTTTTTTTCTCGCTTCATTCGATCAACAACTATTTCAAGATGCAACTCGCCCATACCTCGAATTAATGTTTGACCGGTTTCTCTATCGACTCCCACCTTCAGGCTGGGATCTTCACTTGTCATGTCATTGAGAGCATCTTCCAGTCTTTTTTCATCACTTGTACTTGCAGGCTCTATTGCCATTTCCATCACCGGATCCACAAAGTGTATGGTCTCCAGCGTAAGCGGTTTTCCCAGTTCAGTCAATGTATCTCCTGTAGCTGCGTTCTTCATGCCGGCCGCGGCAATATCTCCTTCCGAAACTCCATCCAGATGGATTCTTTTATCAGCATGCATCATCACAAGCCTTGTGAGTCTTTCCTTTTTCCCGGTTCTGTTATTAAAAACCGACTGGCCATCCTTTGCGGTCCCGGAATAGACCCTGAGATAAGCAAGACGCCCCAAATGGGTATCTGTCTGTATTTTGAAAACAAGAGCAGTGAAGGGCTCACTGTTTAACCTCTCCCGAGTTTCCTCTTTTCCATTAGGCTTTATCCCGGTAACCGCAGGCAATTCTTCCGGAGCGGGCAGCCAGTCTACAATGGCATCAAGTAGTCTCTGCACTCCTATATTTCTCAGAGCGGCACCGCATAAAACAGGGACGAAAACACCTTCAATCGTTCCTTTACGAAGCAGCGAAATTATCTCTTCATTTTCAAGCTCGCCGGCAAAATACCTTTCCATAGCGTTATCATCCAGCTCGGCTACTGTCTCTTTTATTTTCTCAAGAGCCTCAGCAGCCTCAGCTTTGAGTTCCTCAGGTATTTCCTCTATATCGAACCTGGTTCCCAGTGATTCCATGTCAAAGTAAAGGGCTTTCTGTTCAAGAACATCTACAACCCCCTTGAATTCACTTCCCTGCCCCACCGGAAGCATTATTGGCAGCGGTGTTTCTCCCAGAATGTCTTTCATCATCTGAAGAACACGATAGAAGTCAGCGCCCTGCCTGTCGAGCTTGTTAACGAAAGCAAGGGAAGGAACGGAATATCTTTGCGCCTGTCGCCAGACAGTTTCAGTCTGGGGTTCCACTCCCCCTACAGCACAAAAAACACCCACCCCTCCGTCCAATACTCTCAAGGAACGCTCAACCTCGGCAGTAAAATCAACATGACCGGGGGTATCGATGATATTTATTCTAGTACCCTTCCATTCGCAGGTAGTTGCCGCGGATACAATTGTTATTCCCCGTTCCCGTTCCTGGGGCATCCAGTCCATCACTGTTGTACCATGATCCACATCACCCATTCGGTGAGTGCGACCAGAGTAAAAAAGGATTCTCTCTGTTACGGTGGTTTTTCCCGCATCTATGTGTGCAAATATGCCAATGTTTCTTGTTTTGCTGGGCGTACCCATTCCAGTCTCCCCCTCAGTCACATTATGTAAGTCTTGATAGTGCAATTTATGAAGATGCAGGCAGATGTCAACCTTCAGGAACATAAAGTGGAAAAATAGCGAAACAACAAAAATCATCTCCTGCAAAAATGAAATCAATAACTCTCACCCTGACCGAAGATTCAGTTATGGTTTCGGGTTAGATATTTTTGTGGCGATTGCCCTCATACCTTCCAGAACTCCAGCCACATCCTGTCAAAGCTCACAATTACCCTCTGATATAGCAGGTTACTTTTTTCTGTTCTCCAGCAATAGAAAAAGTACAGCTATATCAGCGATATTCTACCTGTATTACCCAAGTTACGGATTACAATACCGTCGTAACAATTCTTTCGTAACGACGGAGGTGTAATGAGAAATCCATTTTCTTACGGTGGTATTGTTCAAGGAAAAACTTTCTGCAACAGAGTTGTTGAACAGAAGGATTTAGTAAGAGCGGTAGAGAACAGTGAGAAACTCTTCATCCACAGTGAAAGACGCATTGGCAAAACTGTACAAACGCACGGATTTGCATCACCTTCCAGAGTAGAACTGTTTTCTGCTCACAGATCGAACAGAAATCCTCCTGAAATTGTCCAGAAGTCTGTCCCCATACCCTTATTTTTCGTGTTCGTAGCCAGGTAGTTTAAGTCCAGAAAAACGCGTTGAGCATCGAAGGCCCAGGATAATCCACCGCCTGTCCACAAGTAGAGAGCCGTTCCACTCGGGTCGTAACAATACTCTCCCATATTGTGCAGCCACAACCCACCGGCATACACCCTGGGATGAAATCCCCTTGCTGAATTCCCGTATATAAGCCGCCCTCCCAATGAACTTAAGTGGATAATACTCCCCGCATGGGCTTCAAAAGAAACATTTCTTGTCTGTGTATACTGGTATGACATCGAGAGTATCTGAGGGATTCCAACAGCAATACCCAATCTGTGTTTAGAAGGGGTTGATGGATCGGCTCTGAGCAAACCGGTGATGAATAACAGAGGATAAATTCTCTTCATTAAATACCTCACGGTTATTCAGTCCCGTTTTCGTTAATCGGAAGTTTACAGATTCTAAGTTGTTTCAGCAGTTCTTCAGGATCGGTACTCCACTGAGCCATCTTTCGTGAGATATGCTCTGTCCAACTGTAGTTGTCAAAGGTGAATTTCTCCTCTTTGCTTTTATCAGAAAGAGGAATCATGAAGCCTGCATTTTTGTAGTAGTCCTGATCAAGATACCCCCGGTCCATAACATCCATGGCTCTTTTAACTGTGCCTTTCGAAAAATCAGGATACTTTTCCCGGAAGAGATGAAATTCCATGGGATAACGGGGGCGCGCCGGAGGATCCTCCGAAGGAAAACCCATAGTAAGGATCACAAGAGGAAACACATGGTCAGGAAGGTTACAGTCTTCCCTTAGTTTCTCCGACTTATATGGGGCGGCACCGATGTAGCAACTTCCCATTCCCAGGCTTTCAGCCGCTGTAACCATGTTCTGGGCCATATAGGCAGCATCCTGCGCACCGAAGAGCAGACTGTGAATGTTTGACGCCTCTCGTTTCCACCCTCTTGCCTCCATAACCTTCTCCATCCTGTGAATATCGCAGAGAATGATGAACTGCACAGGAGCGTTGAAGATATTTGTCTCCCGGTTCTCCTGAATTATCACGCTTCCCATCTGCATAGCGAAAGGAGCCTGCTGACCGGCTCTTACAACAGTGAGAATCTCTTCTTCGGAAGGAATCTGATCTGTATATTTCCTGATGGATTTTCTGCTCATCAGCGAATCAATAACTTCATTTCTTATCATGATGTCCTCCTGAACAAGGCAAGGGAACGCGAAACCCAATATGCAAATACACACCGGACATTATAAAGGTTGAAGCTCCATAACATACACACGGGGATAAGAGTAAGGGCACATTGTCCAGGCAAGAAACCCGCAGTCGGTAATCCCGAAAGCCATCATTTCATCTCCGGGGAGGCCTTCGCAGATACAGGTAAAAGCAAGCTCACCATCCATGCTGTAAACATCAAAAGATGGATTGAAGCAGGAACCGTGGCAAACCCACAGATATCCCTCTGAATCCTGCACCTGAAGATCAGTTATTCCGGGTTCATAAGCGGACGGTTCCCAGTCCCCCATGTCTCCATCTCTCAATTTTCTCCAGATTTGTTCCTGCTCAACCTCATCAGCATCGCGCAACGCTTTTTCATGAGGGGTGTATAGTGTATCAAGTAATACTCCATCCATGGAGAATACCAGCACATCGTAATCCTGGGCATCCGGTGCTACAAAGACAAGGCCTGAACTACTTGCCGCAATAGAGTTCTCAAGTTGAACAAACAAGTTGTATATACTTTCCAGAACATCAACTTCAAGATATCTTGAAAACAGAACTCGTTCTTTCCTTCCAGTGATTGTATTCCACACACATATTTCGTAGCCAATACTGATAGAATCACCTTCTCGATCAATGCCTCCCACAAATCCAACTGCTGTTGAATCATTGATGAAACATGGTTCCTGAAGTGCAGTCATCCCATCAAATGTCACTGATGACAAGGGCACAGCAAGCTGATCAAAGAATACACACCTGGGCGGCATATTGAATTCAAACACCGCGAACATCGTATCGACAACGGCAATGTACTCAGCACATCGGTACTCAAGGGGGCCATCCCCGCTGGGGCTTTCGGTAACAAGATGATTACAGTCTGCATCGAAAA
>JAUVJW010000184.1 GCA_030596465.1 Candidatus Fermentibacteraceae bacterium
ATCCCCAATGATAGATCGGTTACCCAGAGCCCTGGGGCCGAATTCCATTCTGCCGCTGAACCAGCCTACCACCTTCCCGTTATCAATAGCACTCGAGACGGCTTCAATTAGTTTATCCTCTTCCATTCTTTTATAAGGAAGGTTACCGGCTGTGAGATACTCTTCGATCTGCCGATCGGTCCAGGAAGGACCAAGATATGATCCTTTCTGAAGATCATTAACGCCGTCAACCTCCCGCGAACCGTTCAAAACCTGATGCCAGGTAAACAATGCCGCCCCAAGGGCTCCGCCCGCATCACCCGCTGCAGGTTGAATCCAGATATCATCAAATACACCGTCTCTGAGCAGTTTTCCATTCGCTACACAGTTAAGTGCCACGCCTCCGGCAAGGACAAGGTTTTTTTCATCAGTTTCTTTTCTGACATGCCAGCCGGTACTTAGAATAACTTCCACGGCAACAACCTGAACGGAGGCCGCCAGATCCATGTCTCTTTGTGTCAGATCACTCTCCGGTTTTCTGGGAGGTCCACCGAACAAATCATGAAATTTGCCTGAAGTCATGGTTAATCCCTGACAGTAATTGAAATACTTCATGTCGAGTCTGAAACTGCCATCTTCCTTCAGGTCCATCACATTGTTGAGTATCGTCTGAACAAACTTCGGTTCTCCGTACGGAGCAAGACCCATAACCTTGTATTCGCCGGAATTAACTCTGAATCCAGTATAGAAAGTGAAGGCAGTGTACAAAAGACCCAGGCTGTGCGGGAAATGCATTTCCTTTCTCAGATGAATACGGTTTCCGGATCCCACGCCCCATGATGAAGTAGTCCATTCACCAACACCATCCATGGTGATAATCGCAGCGTTCTGAAAAGGACTGGGAAAAAACGCCGATGCTGCGTGAGACTGATGGTGCTCCGGAAAAAGTATCTTCCCTTCAAACCCGCTTAAAGACTTCCTTATACTGTCTTCCATCCATAATTTTTCCTTCAACCACAAGGGCATTGCCTTCAGAAAAGAAGGCAGCCCCGCCGGGGCAAAGGAAAGATATGTCTCCAGAAGGCGTTCAAACTTCAAGAACGGTTTATCGTAAAATGCTATATGGCTGATATCATCCAGAGAGATACCGGCCTGCGAAAGACAGTATTTAACAGCGTTCTCAGGAAACCTGTGGTCATGCTTTTTTCTGGTAAATCTTTCTTCCTGTGCCGCAGCAAGTATATCACCATCCAGAACAATGCAGGCAGCGGAATCATGATAATACGCAGAAATGCCTAAAATATAATTTCCTATGAGTTCCCCCCCCCACTGCAACAGGAATGATTTCATTGCTAAACTCAGAGCTGAATAATAGCATAGAAAACACTCTGAAGCAAGCAAAACCGGATTCTCCTGGAAGAGTGATATTTCTCAGAATCCGAAGTAATCGTAAGTGCTTCCTGTACTGTATACAGCAGGGTATCGATACTAAATGGCCTCGGTATAGAATCAACAAACCCGAAGTTTTTGTAGTTAGCCATTACTGTGTTATTGGCATCGCCGCTTGTAACAATAGCTCTAACATCGGGGGCAACCTCAAGTATTTTCTCCAGGGTTTCTGCACCACGTTCTTGTCACTAATTCTATAGAATCTCTGGTTGAGCCGTTTGTGTGTAACCTGCAGGAGACGGGGAGCCAACGGTATACTCCCCGATAAGATCAAAACTGTCGAGGGTATAACTCAACACCTTTCCCTCGGGGCAGCTATAAGAAAACCATCAGGAAAAAGAAGCAGAATAGCCGTGACCGGAGCCACTCTGCCGGGAACAGTAAAGATTTTACTCGTAGGTGAGTGCATAAATTACATTATTGCCGGATACCTTTAAGTCGAGGGGGAAACCGGGTATCTCTACCTGCTGGTCAATCCGGAAGAAAGCGTAATTATATGAGGTAAGTCTGCTTGTGTTGTCTCCTATATAGCTCAACACATATGCGTGCTGCCAGTCGTTACCGGCAGCGATAAAATGGAATATGCCTTCAATTCCTACCTCTCCAACAAAACCGGCCGATGGATTTCCCGGTTCAGGATCTTTGTAAAATTGGAGAACTCCAACAGATTCTGATGTGGTAGCAACAAAAGAACTGTCATTGGGTATATCGTCAAGTGAGTTGCAAGCAGGGCCCAGCAAAGAAGATATCCTCAAGTTTCCAGCGCCAAGTTCCTCTACAAGAAATATGCCTCGGGAAGTTCCAACAACTATTGAATCTGCAAACAAACCTACCGCTATACTCTTTATAGAGAAACCAAGATCACATGATGAAAGCACTGTATGGCTTCCTGTAGAAATCTGGTTAATTGTATTTGTTGGTCCATCACCCACATAGAGATATGATGGGCTTCCTGCAGCAACAGCCAGTACCACAGGAGCCTGACAAATGCTGAAAATGTTCTGTACTGTACAGTCCGGAAGACTGAATTGTACTATTTTTCCCTGAGCACCTATCAAATAGGCTGAACTTGCGCTCTGATCCATGGTCATCTGAAAAAAACCGGAAGGGGATGGCGAATCTACCTGATATTCTCCTGCAAAAGCCATACTCTCAGAATCATAGCGGTAAACCAAACCCATGGTTGAAGCAACGAATATGTTTCCAGGGTAGATAAGAAGGCTTCTCGCTCCTGTAATTCCCGAAATCGTATTTATGGTTGAGAGATCCCCTGCGGAAATGATGTGTAACTGACCATTGAATGCGGCATCAAATTCGGTAATATCAGTGCAGCCGGAGAATACGACAATACCTGCAAGAAATACTCCTGGGAAAAGTACTGACAGCTTACTTCTGCTGCAACATTCAACCAATCTGGAAAGAACGCCACTGACACATCGTTTTCTCATATGGGAGATCCTCTTTCCATTCATAGTTATCTGATTTCCTCAAGCATCTCTATCGCATGATCCAAAACGGGATCTACTCCTGCTGCAAAGTCACCTTCCGTTGCTTCCACAAAAACATCCGGAGGTATTCCGGCACCCTCAATCCAGTGTTTCCCATTTGTAAGAATTGTCTCTGTGACAACCTTGCATTGCCAATTATCAGTAATATTTACAGTAGAAAGAGTGGAAACACTGCCTCTGGTGGTATCTCCCACCAGAACAACATTGGGAAAGTTCATGAAGTTGGCAGTCATGTTCTCGGATTTGTTGTTGCAATTCTCTCCCACCAGTAGAAAGACAGTTCCTGTATACTGCTGTGAACCTCCGGGAAAAACAGCCGGGCGATCATCCCAGTACTGGTCATACTCCGGGCCGCTTCTTGATCTGTATATGGCAACTGCCCGGGAATGGTCTGTAAATCGTCCCATCAGCCCATGACCGCAAAAGTGTGTGCCTACCCCGTAAGGATTCATTCGTACATCAATGATCACCCCGGGCACAGCAAGTTCAATACATTCTGCAACGAAGGCATCAAGAGAATCAAGTGCCTGGGGATATAAGAGATCCGGTATTGTATCCAGAAAAACATAGGGCAATACAGAGGGATCGCACCAGCCAAATCCTTCACAATAGCCATCCTCCCACCCTGCCCAGCCGTTTGGTTCCAGATAGTGCTCCACAAGAACATCCATATCATAATTTACATCATATTCCTGGATGTAAGGATATACTGTTTCCACTAATTCTCCCAGCTCATCATATTTGCGAAAATAAATAGCCGCATCCTGAAGCTCTGCAAGCATCTCAATAATGACCTCTATATACTCGTCCTCGGTCTCGCACTGGCTGACTATGGGATAGTAGATGGCAGCCAATTCTTTCCAGTCAATTTCTTTGTGTGCAAAATATGGACAGTCTGCCTCGTAGCGTTCAAAGACATCAACAAAGCCCTGCATATCCAGAACCGGGTCTTCCACAGCCTGGGGGCTGTGAAGACACCCAAGAAAAATCAGTAGTGGAAAAGTTAAATATATTCTTCTCATAATGAGACTCCTCCGGTAATATTGATTAAACAAGTCAGACTTCTACTTTGATCGAAAAATCAGGGACCTGTTCCACCTGAAAACAGGTTCTCAAAGGAACTGCAAAGCTATTCAGTGGTGAGTGCATATATCACTCCATCACCTGAGACCTTCAGATCAAGAGGAAATCCGGGAAGATCCAATTCCTGTGGAGTCTCTGAAAAACGATAGTTATATGAGATGAGCCTGCTGGTATTGTCACCCAGATAACTCAGTACATAGGCATACTGCCAGTCCTGCCCCATTGCCAGAAAGTGGGCAGTTCCATCAATACTGATTGCTCCATAGAATTCAGGCGGGGGAGGAAATACAAACTGCGGTATGAAAACATCCACAATGCCCACTGACGCATTGCGTATTCCTTTTACACCCACAAAAATTGTATCATCCGGCACAGCGGCAAGAGCAAGTAAAGCGCCTTGCTGATACAACCGGGTTCCTCGAAGGTCGGTGGGGCTTAGAACCTCGATAAGATCGAT
>JAUVJW010000099.1 GCA_030596465.1 Candidatus Fermentibacteraceae bacterium
CCGGGTGGGGAACCGGCTGGAGGGAAGAGATAACTTATCACTATACCTGTACGGAGCCTTTCCGTTTTAGCCTTGGGAGTATGTCTCCCCGGGGAGCACTTGCCATCTCAATGCCGGCGGGCGGCGGGTTTACAGTTGGAGCAGGAATAGCTACTGTTTCGCAGTATCAGATGGAAGCCAGCGTTCAGGTGTATCAGGAAATCGGGTATCTGCAAAGAGAACTCTGGGAGACCATGACAATAAATGCGACTGGAGACCTGAATGAAGCACTTGTCTCTTTGGCTGGATCTGTGGGACCTGTTAACATCGGCGTTTCTCCGGGAATAAGATTCGGCAGTGGCGAGTCAACCACCTTATCCAACAGGGTCAGCGGTCCGGATTCCACTTTTCTTGAATCCTGGGATGCTGCCGGCTTCGCTCTCAGAGCTGGTGCCAGCATGAACATGGGCTACACAACCGTCTTTTCTACATATACAAGCGGAGACAGCAGGTACTATTCGTTCACAGGTCTTGGCGCTGTCGCTTCTTTTCCTTTCTTGAAGGGCGGCTATCTGGGTACCGAGCTGGCTGTTCTCGACGGGGACAATCCGAAGGCTACAGCCTTTTCCCGTTTTCCAGGCATCATACCGGACACGAACATGTATATCAGCGTATGCGGTTACAGGCCGGATGTCGCACTTAAGACCGGCCTGGGTATCGGTGTCGGTGGCGACTACAGCTTCGGGAATTACAGGGTGTCCGCTGCGTATCAATACCAGGGCCGTTACCGTGAAGGCGGTGCTGTACCTGTGAGCTACATCAATCACATCTACGACGGCGGTCAAACTGTTATGGTGGGATTTGAGACAGCTTTCTAAAGGAGTGTGTTCAACATATTCGTAAATGGATGTATTTATAAGTTGTTGTCCGGGTTTATGGAACAAGGGTGGTGAAATTCAGGCATGCAGTCAAAACGGGTAACTTCGGAAAGAAGGGTTTATCAACTGTTTTTGAGGACAGGTGTCTTTCCGGGTACTTGTGCGGTGCTGAACCACTTATACCCGATTCCCGTTTTGTTGTTCCCGCAGGGCATAAGACCACTTCTTGACACGGTTCAGGGGCTTAAGTATCCTAGAAGAGGAAAGAGTTGTGTAACAATAGGTTAGTGCGCCTTAACTAGGTGCGCTGTAAAGTGTTAGGTGGCCACGGCTGGCCGTGGTAGTGTTTGTTTGTTTGTGCGGATCCGTGCCTTCGGGGGGTGTACGCCGGGGTTTCGGACGGACGCACAGTTTGTAGCCAGGAGAAAGGAGCTGCAAAGTGTTTAGGAGAGCGACAGTTATTTCGCTTGCTCTACTGCTGTTTGTATCCCTTGCTGCTACCGCTGGAACTACCGGCAAGATTGCCGGTCGCGTTACCGATACTGACGGAAATCCGTTAATCGGTGCGACTGTGATGATCTCAGGTACTTCCTACGGTGCAATGACGGATCCAAACGGAGAGTATTTCATTATCAACCTTCAACCCGGGACATATAATCTCAGGTCAAGCATGGTTGGTATGGGCGAGCAGACCCAAGAGGGTGCAAGTGTCATCGCCGACATGACTACCCGAATGGACTTTGTACTTAACCCCGAGGCAGTTGGAAGTACGGTTATTACCGTGACCGACCAGAGGGGTATGATTCTTCGCGGTGTCACTTCCAGTGTATCTGTTGTGACTCGTGACGAGATCAGAACCATGCCTGTTGCCGGTATCGCCGATGTGGTGAGTCAGCAGGCCGGTGTTATTGACGAGGGTGGCATTCACATGCGTGGAGGTCGTTCAGGCGAGGTTTCTTATATTGTTGACGGTGTGTCGCAGACAGACCCCAACGGCAATTCATCAGATCAGTCACTTCCCCTTTCAGCAATGGCTGAAACATCAATTATCACCGGTGGTTTTGGTGCTGAGTATGGAAATGCTCAGTCGGGCATTATTAATGTTGTAACCCGTGAGGGTGGAGGCAGTTATACTGGTTCCATCGGCATGAACGGTAACGATTTTAATGCCCTTGGCATGTCAGACGACTGGACCTGGGGATACCCGGGCTCATGGTGGGCAGGCCCCAAGTTTGACGGTGAAGACGGACAGATACTTCAAGAATTCGGGGGCAATAAGCCTGCCGATTTTTCTGAAGCGAGACTGACGGCAGAAGCTTCACTTGGCGGACCTGAACCAATTACACAGACCCTTCTTCCAGCAATGGGACTTGATGTGGGTGCCGATGTCCGTTTCTTTGGAACCATAAAGTGGTTGCAGTACGGTGGCGGTCGTGACGGTAACTATGGTTACCTTCTGAACACCGGAAGCGATCAGTGGAACGGTAACCTGAAGCTTACAATCAAGCCTAATCCCAAAACCAAGATAAATTTCAGCGGGTTCTACAGACAAACTGAAAGAAATGTGTATGGCGGTTGGATATATGCAAGGTTCGAGGACGATTATCTTGATCCTCTTACCGGGGACATAATCCCCGGAACCGAGTTCCGTTATGGCATTCCCCACTCGAATGTGGAAAACTACTCCATGGGCTTCAGCCTTACTCAGACTCTGAGCGACGCAAGCTTCCTGGAGTTAAAGATCAACCAGTATGTAACTTCAGACGAGCGCAGAATTGATGAACCCGGTGGAGGCGTTCTTGGAGAAGACTACACCTATGAAGACTGGCAGAACTACACACCTGCACGCACACAGGACAGCGATGGATTCTACCGCTCCGGACAGAACAGGTCAGCCTGGTACGACGCCAGAAGTTCGACCTCTACTGCCAGAGTGGATGTAACAAGTCAGGTTAACCAGCAGCACCAGCTCAAGTTCGGTGCTGAGGGCAAATACTATGATGTTTATGAATACAGAGTTGACACCGCGTCAGGTGGAAATATTTACATGAGTGACTGGCATTCCTTCCCCCATGCTGTAGCTGCGTATCTGCAGGATAAGATGGAGTACAGGGGAATGATAGTTAACGCCGGTCTTCGTTTTGATTACTTCGATCCCAACTACGATGACTACCCTGCGGATCTCACCGATCCGATTAACCCTGGAACATCCGCCGGCGAGGGTGATCACATCAGGAATCCTGTCAGTGTAAGTTCAAAATATCACCTCAGCCCGAGGATTGGTTTCAGCCATCCCATAACTGATCGTGATGTTCTTCACTTCACTTACGGTCATTACTTCCAGGTTCCCGATTTTGGAAGAATGTTCGATGGATCGAATTTCGATCTTTCAGGTGCTTTCCCTGTGGTGGGAAACCCTGATCTTGAACCTGAGGAGACAATTGCCTACGAGTTTGGTGTAAAGCATCAGTTTGATGATCTGACCATGGTCGATGTCACAGGCTACTACAAAGACATCACCGGGCTTGTTGACATGCAGAGGAACTTTTTTACTGCTGTTGATGCCTATGATCTTTATATCAACGGTGATTACGGTAATGTACGCGGTGTGGAGTTCAACGTCATGAGGCGTCCCTCAAACTTCATAAGCTTCAGCGGTAACTACACCTACTCCATTGCCAAGGGCAAGAGTTCCAGTGCGACCCAGAACTACACATACACCTGGGCCGGCTGGGTTATTCCCAAGCGTGAAAGTTTCCTGAACTGGGATCAGAGACACACGATCAACGCGAACTTTGACTTCCGTATTCCAAGGAACGAAGGACCTGCCTGGGGCGGAAGACGCTATCTTCAGGGTCTTGGTCTTTCTCTGCAGTGGGGTTACGGCAGTGGTCTCCCCTACGATGCCAGTGGTCAGGCAACTGCCGATCCGGAGATCAACGGTGAGCGTGTTCCATTCACAATGAACACCACAGCCAAGCTGAACAAGTTGTTCTGGATGGGTGATACATCTCTGAATGTATATGTCTGGGTTCTCAATGTGTTTAACCGTACGAATATTAACGGAATTCTGGATACTGCGTGGTATGATGCCGATCAGGATGGTAACGGAAAGCCTGATCACGATCCCAGAGGCGGAATGGGTAACCCCAACGCTTATGACCGCAGAAGACAGATTCGTTTCGGTATTGACTTCGAATGGTAGGAAATTTGGGCGGGTTTTCCCGCAAGAACAAGGAGAGTTACCAGATGCATAAAATACTGCTGGTGCTTCTGCTGATTATGGCACCTTTTGCCATCGCTCAGGGTGAAGAACCGGAAGCAATAGAAACCACCGAAGCGGTGACCGAAACTGTTGAAGAAGTACCCGCTCCCGCAGAGGAACCGCTTGTGGAAACTGAAGAGGCGGATGTTGTTGAAACACCTGTGGCTGAAGAAGTGGAGCGTTCACAGAGCGCAAGTATGGATCTCAAGGATCTGTTCATTGCCGGTGGAAACTTCATGTGGCCACTGCTTCTTGCCTTGATCATCGGTATTGCCGTTGCTGTAGAGAGATTTATTACTTTCAGCAAAGCAAAACTCGATGTAAACAAGTTTCTGGAGCAGCTTGGCGGATACATCCGCAAAGGTGACCTCAGCGGTGCTGAGAACCTCTGCGACCGTACTCGAGGTCCAGTATCCGCTATTCTCAGGGCTGGGCTCATGAGAAGAGACAAGGGGCTGCTGGATGTAGAGAAGGCAATTGAGAGCGCCGGATCCATAGAGATGGCTCAACTTTAGAAGGGGCTTGTTGTTCTTGCCTCTGTATCAAGCGTTGCGCCAATGCTTGGATTCCTCGGTACAGTTGCCGGTATGATTCGTGCTTTTGGTGAAATAGCCGCGGCTAAGAATGTTGACGCCAGCCTTGTTGCCGGCGGAATTCAGGAAGCGCTCATAACAACGGCCACCGGCCTTATTGTGGCAATTCCCATTCAGATAGCTAACAACTATTTCATTTCAAGGATAGGTCGTTTCATAACGGAAATGGAAGAAGCCAGCATGTTCCTTGTTGATCAGCTGGCCGACATGGAACATCTCAAGCAGTTGTGATAAGGAGCAAGAATGCGCAGTGAAAAACCACGGGCGTCAGGCGAATTTTCGGATTCGTCCATGTCCGATATTGCATTCCTGCTGCTGATCTTCTTCCTGGTGACAACCACCTTTGATGTTCAGAAGGGTATCAGCTATCAGTTGCCGAAAAAGCCCGATGAACATACTGAAGAGGTGGTGATCGATGAGACTAACCGACTGGTTATGACCGTCAAGCAGTGGGGTCTCGGGAGCTATGTTGCTCTCATTGACCAGGCACCCCCCGGCGGGCCGCTGCAGAGGGCCAGAGCCGGCGAGGATGTGAGCCTTGATGATCCGATCCTTCAGGATGGAATAATGACTCTTGCAGCTCAAAGAGCCGAAGCTTTGGAAGCAACCTCTTCCAGGCTGCTGAATAACTTAGAGGTGGCCAAGGGCGTGCCTTCCGGCACTTATTCCAGTCTGAGTTCGGCGATACAGGCAGAAAATCTCACCCCTGTGGTGCGTTCCGGACTTATCCGGGAAATCATGGGAGGAGAGGCTCCTGTAGTTATCGATCCAAACTTTGGAGAAGTGGCTTTTGGCGATACACTTGTTCTTGCTGACGCAAGGCAGGGAGATATCGCTTCAGCCGTAAGAGAAAGTGAGCTTGTTGTTATTCTGAAGTTCTTTCCCGACTGTGATTACGACGGTATGATAAACGCGCTTGATATTCTCAGGCGCAACGGTGTCAGCCGTACGGGTATCACAATACAGGAAAGACTCGGAGGTGGTGTATAATGAAGATCAAGAGAAGAATGGCAGTGCCTGGATCCATTTTTACTGGAACCATGGCGGATATTGTTTTCCTGCTGCTGGTTTTCTTCATGGCAACCACAATCTTCAAGGATGACAGTGGTCTCCGAATTCGCTTTCCCCAGGCTCACCCTCAGGTAATGAGCGAGCTGGGTAAGGAGAATCTCACCGTGGCAGTCTGGATTAAACAGATGAACCCGGGTGATGACCAGAGTGAAGTCATAGCAAGAATCGGCGACTATGATCTGCCTTCAGGGCAGGTTGCGGAACAGCTTAGAATACTTGCGGACAAATTCTGGCGTGAGCAGAACAAGCACCTTGATGTCATAGTAATCAGCGCGGACACCCGCGTGCCTATGAGGGCTATGGTTGATCTTTTTGCGGCTCTTCGCTACGAGGAACTGTACAGCATTCAGTTTAACGCTCAGGAATTGAGCACAGGAATATAGTGGAGGTGAGATGTCTACAAGCGCTAACATAGAGAGCAGAAAACAGTCCGCACTCGGCCTTGAGTGGGGAATTGTTGTTGCCCTTGCGTTTCTGATAATCTTCTTCGAGTTTATTCCTGCCAGTGAACTGGGCAGGCTGTCTACTCGAACTTCAGATTCCCAGATGGAGGCCGTTGAGGCCGACATTGCCTTCGACGATGATGTTGAAGAACAGGAAGAAGAAGTTGAAGAAGAAGCAGATGATATGGAGCAGGAAACTGACGAAATAATTGAAGAGCTTGACATTACGCTGTCACTCAGCGAAGACACGGAAGGGCTTGAAGAAGCCTTGACCATTGATCAGAGTGATGAGCTTGCCGACATGGGATCATCTGAAGAAATGGGGCCGCCACGGTTTATGGCCGTGGAGGTTGTTCCTGTTTGTACCTACAGGCCGGCCGCTACATATCCTGAGCTGGCCAGCATGGCCGGTGTTGAGGGTCTGGTAACACTCTGGATCTATGTAAAACCGGATGGTACCGTGGCGGATGTTCAGCTATACAACTCCAGTGGAGTAGGCAGTCTTGATCAGGCCGCCATGTCGGCAGCGTGGAATACACGCTGGTCGCCCGCACGGAACAACGGTGTAGCCGTTGGTGTGTGGACTTCACTGGGTTATAACTTTGAGTTATCTAACTAGGGTGTGGCATATGGGTATGACACACAATACAAAAAGGATCCGAACCGCTATTAAAAGCAGGTTTGGAAAAAGACAGGAGGTGGAAGTGAGTATGAGGAATACCAGGCGAAGTCGCGGGTTCCTTGCACTCGCCGTGCTTGCACTCTTCGTGTTTGTTGGCACGGGCCTCGCAAGAGAG
>JAUVJW010000202.1 GCA_030596465.1 Candidatus Fermentibacteraceae bacterium
AAAGAGATAGATATATCACCGGTACTGGAAGCCTTTGTTTCAGCAAGCGAACTGGATACTTCCAATGTGCTGAATCTGGCAAATGTGAAAGCCAGACTTAGAATGACCATGGAATATGCCCACTCCGGGAACAGGCTTGTGGCAGGAACCGGAAACCTCTCTGAAACCCAAACGGGTTACTGGACCAAATGGGGGGATGGGGCTGCTGATTTTCTGCCCATAGCCGATTTGTGGAAGGATGAAGTAAGGGAACTTGCCGGGTATCTTGAACTGCCCGGGTGGGTTCTGGAAAGAGTGCCTTCCGCCGGATTGTGGTTCAATCAGAGCGATGAAGATGAAATGGGTGTTACCTACAGGGAAATAAAGAAATACTTTACTCAGGGATCGGAGAGTGTGTCACAGTCTGCTGCTGAGCGCATTTCTCAGTTGTATACCTCAAGTGACCACAAGAGAAATCCGATTCCGTTTTACCATGCCAGGGGGTGGCTTGATGAAAGAAAGTAAAAGAACAGCGCTTATCAGTGTCTGGAACAAAGACGGCCTTGAGGATTTTGCCCTTGGGCTTTCGGGTCTGGGCTGGGAGATATGGGCATCAGGCGGTACTGCCGATGTTATTGAGAAGGCCGGAGTCGCCGTTCGCCGCACAGAGGAACTTACGGGTATCAGTTCAATTCTGGGCGGCAGGGTGAAAACACTGCACCCCGAGCTGCATGCTTCCATTCTAGTGGACGGAGAGGCTCGTCAGGAGAGACTTCTTGAGGGCAAACCTGTTTTTGATCTTGTTGCTGTAGATTTTTATCCGTTTTACAAGGCGAAAGACATGGATCCGGTCTCCAGAGAAACAATAGAGCTTGTTGATATCGGAGGTCCGACCATGGCTCGGGGTGCCGCGAAAAACTGGCATGAAGCGATCAGTGCCACAGGTTGCGATGTTTTTCCCCGTGTTCTGAAAACCATTCAGGATGGTCTTGATGACCTGCTGTTCAGGCGGGAAATGGCATCAAGAACATTTTCAATCACATCGGCTTATGATCTGCATGTTTCGCTTAAGCTTGAAGAAGGTATTGCTCCGGCTCTTCGGTACGGCGAGAACCCTCATCAGAAGGCAGCGGTTCATTTTACATGGCCTGAATACGGGTTTGGAGTTGCCGAGGTGCTTGGAGGCAAGGCCCTGAGCTACAACAATTACCTCGACGCTTCGGCTGCATGTTCTATAGCGGCTGATTTTACAGGAGGTTTGCCGTGTGTAGTTCTGGCAAAGCATGGAAACCCGTGTGGTGTGGGCTGCGGTGGTTCACCAAGAGAGGCTTTTTTGAATGCTTTCAGGGCTGACAGGGTATCTCCATACGGGGGCATTCTGGCCTGCACTTCTACTGTTGATATGGAACTTGTAAAAGAGCTTAAGGGGATTTTTCTTGAGATAGTTATTGCTCCCGAGTTTGACGAGGACGCTCTTTTCCGCTTGCAGAAGAGAAAAAATCTGAGAATTCTGCGAGTGCCCATTGCCGCGGACAGTGCATTGCTCCTCAGGTCAATATGGGGAGGGTTGCTGGTGCAGGAGCCGGATCTCTCTGTGGAAAATTCTGCTGAGTGCCGGGTTGTTACAGCAAGAAAACCAACGGCAGCAGAGCTTGCGGCTCTTGATCTCGCATGGAAAGTAGTCAAGGGTGTAAAGAGTAACGCTATTGTAATTGGTGACGGTAATGGAACACTTGGTGTTGGAATCGGGCAGCCAAGCAGAATTGAAAGCCTTGATCTTGCGGTACGCAGGGCAATACGCGAAAACAACGAACTGTTTGGATCCGTTCTTGCCAGTGATGCTTTTTTTCCTTTCCGTGATGGACCTGATAAGGCCGCGGAGGCAGGCGTTAAGGCAATCATTCAGCCGGGTGGATCTATCCGTGACGAAGAAGTTATTGCCGCATGTAATGAACATGGCATCGCCATGGTGTTCACCGGTAAAAGACATTTCAGGCACTAATTATGAAAAGAACTGCTGCTATTTTCCTGTTTCTACTCATCGCGGCCTGCCGTGTTGTTAACGACGACACATATATCGGGGTTTCCACTGCAGTGGCTGCTCCTTCTCCATTTTATGAGGTTGATTCTCTGCTGCAGAACGGGGCACAGGATCAGGCAGTAAGGGTTTTAAGAAGAATGGATCCCTCCCGGTACGGGCAAATGGATATTCTCTGGAGGTTTGTGGGTGCCTACAATGGACGGGGGATGACTGACAGATGTGTTATCGTTCTAGACAGTCTTCAGAGGAATGGCTGGGGAGACCTCACGGGTTGGAAGATCTCGGTACTGGATCTTGGCAGAAAACGGGAGCAGGCAGTTGAACTGGTTTCCGCCGGAGATATTCTGCTTCTGGGCTGGCTGTACCGTGACAGTCTTGAATTGATGTCTTCAGTATTGCCACTTCCAGTACCGGACCATCTGGGTGAAAGGGCTGCAAGGCTTTTACTTGCTCCGGATGGTATTACTGTGGGTCAGCTTCAACTGGCCGCCTCAGATGTACACTATCTTCCCGCAACCATTGGTTCCAGAGTACTTTCTGAACTTGAGGCAGCTTATACTTCTTCCGGGAGCTGGTGGGACGATGCGCTTAAGGCTTTTGATCCCTCCGGCAACAGCGATTCCAGCATACGACTTATTGCTCTTCGAGCAAAGTTCAAAAATTCGGGAGATTATTCATATTGGCACGGGCTTATTGGAACCTCCGCGGAGAACACCGCTGCACGGGTAATCGCATCCAGGTGGCCCGATATGGTTGACTGGGAAGTCGCTGATGTTCTTATGGCCTGCGGATACAACAGTACAGTTGTCGCTATTGCTGACGCACGGGGCGATTCTTCATTTATCACCGGAATTCAAATGGCTCAGTTGCGTGATGCGAACAGATATTCTGAACTTGAATCCCTGTGCGGTTCAATTCCATCCGATGCCTCTGTTGAACTTCGGGCAAGAGCAGCCCTGTTCAACGCAAGATCGCTACGCGCAAGACGGCAGAATACCGCTGCTTACAGGGCATACTACAGGTTTGCTCAGGAATTTCCATTTCATCCTACTGCACGGGAGGCTTCCTATCTTGCGGGTAAATATTTTGACGGCGAGCAGAACTGGGCTGAAGCCGCTGACGCATATCTGGCAAGTCTCAGAGCAGTTGGTGCCTGGGACGGGGATGCCCGAGGTCACTGGCGAGGGGGATTCTGCCTTTACATGAACGGCAGAGGCTCTGTGGGAGATTCTCTGTGGCAGGCAGGATGTGAGCAGTTTCCGTACAGCCACTGGGTCGACGAAATGCTGTTCTGGAGAGCCAGGTACGCGGGTAGACAGGGTAATGAAGGTTCCCGCACTGAATTGTTGCATCAGGTGGCCCGGGAGCATCCCTGGGAGTTTTACGGAATGCTGGCAGCAGAAAGGCTGGGAATTTCCTGCTCCCTGCAACTGTCTGTTGTAAGTCCGGTTATCAGAGATGATCGTACACTGTCTCTGGCGGCGGAACTGTTCAGTCTTGGTTATGGCACAGCCGCGGTGGAGGTACTTTTTGCGGGTAGCGAAGGAGATAAGGGAATCAATGCTGTGGTCCTGGGGATACTGGGAGAGCACGGGCGGGCTATTGCGGCAATGAGATCAATGGACACGGAACACAGAAATACCCACAGGGGTATTCTTCCTGACAGTCTTCTGGGATGGTATTTCCCGGTACCTTACATGGAACTTGTGAACGCTGTGACTGATACAATGACACTGGACGCTTCTTATGTGGTGGGAATCATGCGGGAAGAAAGCTATTTCAACAGATTTGTTATATCCAGCGCAGGTGCCGCGGGGCTGATACAGCTTATGCCCGGTACTGCGGGAGATGTTGCAAGATGGAATGGTCT
>JAUVJW010000080.1 GCA_030596465.1 Candidatus Fermentibacteraceae bacterium
ATGTTCCTGTACTCAAAGATATCATCTGACTTATCATCGGATGAGCAGGAAAGCGGGACGGAGGATTTTCTGCCGGGCGAAAGTACTGTTTACGATTATTCGGTCTGGAATCTGGTTCAGGAATTCTCGGTTTCTCCAGGTGGCAGCAGTTTAGGCGGCGGTCTTGATCTGGGGTACTGTATCGATGATGACTGGAAACTGGAACTGGCAGGGGCATACTACACCACGAGTATTGACGGTTCATCAGATAATTTTTCATCCAGCTTTGATTCGACTCACACAGTAACCGTTGGTTCACTGGTAGAGAATACAGACATGGATATGACAGGTTCCGGTGGAGTAACTTTCGATGTCAGTGAGAAATTGATTCTCACCGGACTTAAAATTACGACAACTCCCGCAGATGAATTGACCATAAGCATGGGGGCAGCGTTCTCAATGTTTGATGATGTCAATACTGTACAGAATAACTCATCCATGGAGCAGGTGCTTACATACTCTGACGGTGACAGCGAATTCGCTGATCCGGATGACTTTGTTTCGACGACTACATGGTCTCAGACCGAGGAAACGAAAACGACGAATGGCATAACCAGAATTTCCATACCTGTTGGACTGGAATTCGGCGTTTTATCAGGACTATCGGCAAGGCTTGGCGCAAGCCCGGGATTTGTCTGGGAAAAAGAAGTGGAGACGGTAAACATTATCTCTGCCTCACCCATGACAACACATACTGTTTACGGTGACGGGACTGAATCTCAGTGGGTCGAAAATCCATGGGACACTAATGATGGAACCAGAGTCGAGTCAGATGATTCGTACACGGAAATACCGTTCAGCTACGGTGTAGGTTTTACACCCGGTGATTATTTGCAAGTTGATCTCATGGGACTTGGAAGCAGCCTCAAACAGTGGCGTCTTTCAGCCACTTTGTTTTTCTAATTCGGGAAGGAAGGGAATATTATGATGATAAGGATAACAACAGGCCTTGCAATTCTACTCCTTCTCCTGGTCGGGTGCATTGAAGACAATCCGTTCAAAGCGAATCCGGCTGCGGAGTGGGAAGGTGGGAATGACCATCCCCACATTGTTATTATCGGTACCGAAAGCAGTGGAACTGGAGGTCATCAACTGTCTGACCTTGATCCCGGTACGGAAGGTATACAGGATGGAATCATTCTCAATTTCGACAAAGAGATAGATGAAGCAACTGTCACTGCCTCTTCTTTCAATCTGATACCGACAGATCCGGAAGGAGCTGCCATCCAGTTTTCTTCAATAGAATATTTCCCGGGAGAAAGAACCGTAATACTTCAGGGAACTTTCGATGATGAAACCGCATACCTTCTTACCGTTGTCGCGGGTGGAATAAGAGATCTGGTTGGAAACGAACTCGATCCCAATCACAACGCCCTGTACGATGGTGCCCCCTGGGATGATCGACTGATAACTTTTTTTACCGGCAGTGCTAGAATGAGGGATATAACTTCTCCCGAGGTCAATGGGCACTTCCCGGCCGGCGGCGGACAAAACAACCGGAAACCTGAGATCACCGTTGTACTTTTGCAGGGGCCTATGGATGTTTCCATGCTGACCCTTGACAACTTCACTCTTGTCAGAACATCCGATTCTTCTTCTGTCAGCCTGGAATTAATCTCCGCGACTGAAAACAGTATTGTTGCCACTCCCGTGGACAGCCTGAGTTACGGAATCAGGTATACTGTAAGACTGTCATCGCAGGTGGCTGATTCTTCCGGCAACTATCTGGACACAGATGGCAATGGATACATCTGGCCTGACGAAGAGGATTTTGTCTGGGACATACAGATGGAAGATGACTCTCTCACGAACAGTACGCCTCCGGCTGTTCAACAGGCGTTCAGGAATATTAACACCGTTACCATTGATTTTGCCCAAAGCATGACCGGTGACGATGTTGTTATGGACGGGAATACTTTTAACAGTGCGAATATCCAGATAATCGATTCCGTGGGATCGATTCCTCTCCAGTTCGAAGAGGGAACTGATCCGGCAAGAGTATACTGTATGCTTCAGCGAAATTCTGAAGGACCGACGGTTCTTTTTGTCTCATGTAATGTTGCCGATCAGTACGGTAACCTGCTTGATGGAAACAACGACGGACTCGGTGGAACTCCCGGAGAGGATGACTGGTCGGGAATACTGTAAACTGATATGACAACCTGATGAATTTCAGGTTTTGGGATTTATGGTACAGGGGAGGTTGAAAAACCTTCCCTGTACCGCGTTCCCGGTCATGCTCCCGGCAGTGGCAGTTGAACCAATGGCCGGAGTTTCCGCTTCCCTGCAGAATAAACTTCAGTTTATGGAAACAGCTTCACTTTGTATCCAGCCCTGAATATCCATGTCCTCCGGGCTGTCATTGAGGTCAACTTTCAACCATGTTGCGGTCAAACCCTCTATGGCGGCGGCTGAATTGGCTGGAATGACTGCCAGTGGAGTTGAAGTTGTGTCCTGATCCGGGTACACCGGAGTATCCATCTGCGTCATTGCGTAGGAAACATTCAGTTTTGGAGCCCATACTACCGGGAGTGAATCTGCTACTATGCAGGTGTCAGGGGCAAGCCACCGGTATCGGAAACTGCAGGTGTTGGCAGCCTGGGCAACTCCGGGGTCAAACCCAAGCCATCCCGATGTTGTTTTTACTGCCAGAGTGACATTTTCATCAGGTAGCAGTTGTGACCATACTTCAGAGTGTGAATCAGGTCGGTAGTAGACATCAAGTGTATCCTCCGGCGAAAATGCAACAGCAACAGCAGTTATGGAAAGAAACACAATCATCGGCAGAATACAAATTATCTGATTTTTCATATGAATCACCTTTCTGATTTTGCACCGTAATGTAATTCCTTTACGGAGTCCGGTAAAGAAGCCTTTGACCTGAAGGTAAAAATATGAGATTATTGCCGGATAGAAAAACGCTTGCGGGACAGGAGAAGATGAGAGTTACACTGGTATATCCCAGTTACGGAATCGAGCATCATTCACTGTATTTCCCCTTTGGCCTGGCTTATGTCGCGTCATCTTTACTGAATGCGGGCCATGCTGTTAAAGTGGTTGATATGGAGGGTGACAGGCTCTCTGTGTCCGAGACCGTCCGCAGAACGATAGACTCATCTCCGGAAATTGTTGCTTTTGGCGGTATGGTGACACGGTTCCGGTTTGTTCGAGAACTGGCCGGTCTTATTCGGAGTGAGATGCCTGATGTGTTCATGATCGCAGGTAACAGCGGGGTTACTACTGTTCCTGAAATTTATCTAAAATCCTGCGGTCTTGATTGTGTTGTGCTTGGTGAGGGCGAGGTCACTTCCGCTGAACTCGTAAACGCTCTGGAAGAAGGAAGAGAATGGAAGCAGGTACCTGGAATAGCATGGTTGGATGACAATGGTTTGCTTACGAAATCTTCCCCCCGGGAACATATCGCCGATCTTGATTCGCTGCCCTGGCCTGCATGGGATCTTTTTCCAATTGAAAACTATGTATCCAGCATGGATCACAGGCAAAAAAAAGTAAGACATCTGGAAACCCTTGCAAGCAGAGGCTGCCCGTTCAATTGCGTATACTGTTACAGAATCTATGGTCGGAATGTGAGAAGAAGATCGCCGGAATCAATAGTTACGGAACTTGTAGAGCTTGTAAAGCGGTACGATATCAAATACACAGGTTTCCCTGATGATCTTTTTACAAGCGACAAAAAATTTGTCATGGAGACTTGCGCTTTGATGAAAAAGAAGCTTCCCGGGATCGGGTGGTCCTGTCTGGGAAGGGTGAACACAGTTGACAGGGAGATGCTTGAAACCATGAAGGATGCAGGTTGTGACTGGATATCCTATGGAATTGAATCAGGCAGTGACAGGATGCTTCAGAAAATGAAGAGAGGGGTTACAGCTCAGCAGTGTCTGGATGCCATCAGGCTTACTGAAATGGTTGGAATACATGCGGAGGGCAGCTTTATTATAGGGATGTTCGATGAAACCCGAGACTCGGTAAAACAGACTGTGGAGTTCTGCCGGAAAGCAGATATTACCGCCCCAATGCTGTTTGTTACACCATACCCGGGAACTGCAATTTTCAACATGGCTCTTGATAAAGATCTCATCGAGGATGTCGAAGAATTTCTTGTGAAAATGAATGCGGCTGATGAACTGCTGGTGAATCTTACTGATTTTTCAGACAGCGAACTAATGGAACTGCGCGACTGGGCACAGGGAACTATTGGGAGAAGCTACCTTTTCAAGAAACCATTCACCCGGATTCCAACTCTGTTGTGGAAACACTTCAAGTTGCATGGAGCAAAGGGTTTATTTCACGATATAAGGGCTTTCCTCACTTCCGTGTTTTCCAGAAAGTGAATATGACTGAAAACAATGTCAACGTCTGTACTGTGAACAGGTATCTGGCCCCCCTGCTTCCCCGGGCGATTCTTGTAATCTTTGCTGTGGTACTTCTGCCCCGGATGCTTCTTTTCTTCTACCTTGGCGGTGAATTGCCTGTTCCCCCCAGAGACCAGCCTCTTTACATTCGTATGGCGGATCGCATAGCCAGTGGCGAAGGTTTTTCTTTCTCCGCGGATCAGGGGCTGGCAAAAAATCTTTTAATTTCTTTGAATGATCACAAACCTCTCTGGACTGCCAGTGATGACTATGTGTTTGGTTTGACCCCAGTCGAAACCCCAACTGCGGTCATGGAGCCTGGATATCCTGTTCTTCTGGGCATTTTCTTCCGACTTTTCGGAGGTGTAAGCGGGTCTGTTTTTTCCCTGAATCTGTTGTTCGCTCTTGCGGGAGCCTTTGCTGTTCGGAAACTTGTGATGGATGTATGGGGTGCGGAGTCCGGTTTGATGGCCGGAATCATGTGGGCACTATATCCGCCTTACGTGTATTATTCTGCTTATGCAATGACAGAAACTGCTCATTTTTCCCTACTTGCAATATCTGCCATGCTGATTTTTTCAACAGGAAGAGGTAAGAGGAAGGGATTTCTGGCCGGGGTATCTACTGGAGTATTCTTTCTGATTCGCGCCACCGCTTTATTTCTTGTTCCGCTTCAGCTTGCTTATCTCGCCTGGAGAAGGCGGTGGAAAGCCCTTCTCTATTACTCTGCGGGATTTCTGGTTGCCGTTTCTCCCTGGGTGGTGAGGAACTGGATATCCATGGGGGAACCGATTTTGATGCCCACAAAGGGTGCCCTCAATCTTTTAACGAGAAACGATCCTGACATTCTGGCTATTGAGGGAATAATCGTTCCCGATTACATTACTGTTAATAACCTGGATCTTCTGGAATATCCGTCTGTCGATTCGATACCAGGTGAGCTTGCAAGAAGCAGAGCCCTTGGAAAGGCAGGCAGGATATATGTTTTCAGCAATCCGGGACTTATGACCTGGCTCGCCTGGAACAGGGCCACAGATTTTCTTGCTCCTGGAGGTAGCACTCTCGGTGTACGGGGGAAGGTCGCTGGCCTCGTAATTTATCCATTAATGTTGTTTGGGGCAATTGGTCTGTGGCGCAACAGATCTCATCCCGAGGCAGTATTCCTTTTTGCACTCTTTGTTTTGTATCTTCTGGTGCATGTTTTGGCACATGGTGGGGTTCGGTATCGATTGCCGGTTGATGCTGTATTCCTGATAGGGGTTGCGCTTGGAACCTGTTGCGGGAGGGGAAAACGGTGAGCAGGTTGAAACGAATTCTTTTCGTTTTTCCGGAAACTCGATATCCATCGGGGCAACCGTCTCTGGGGATAGCAATGCTTTCCGCGGTAGCGAAACAGAGTGGCGCGGAGACCATGCTCTGTGATATGTCCTTTCAGAAAAAGCCATTTGATTATCTGGGGCAACTATTGAGGGAATTCAGGCCTGACGCTGTTTCAATCACGGTGGTTACCCCCCAGATAAGAGCCGCTCTTACTGCCTGCGAAGTTATCCGGGAATATACTCCCGATGCTTATCTCATGGTTGGCGGACCCCACGCAACGGTTCTTCCAATAGAAACACTTGAGACCTCAGGCGCGGATCTGGTCTATTCAGGAGAGGGTGAGATTGCATTCAAACTGCTTGTTGAGGGAACCGACCCCGGTGAGATACCAGGTGCCTGTTTCATGAAAGATGAGAAGGTGTTTCTTGTTCCGGGCAGAATGCTTGTGAAGAATCTGGACACTCTTCCTCTGCCGGACAGAGATATTTTTGACATGAAAAAGTATTTCAGAACATGGTACTCCATGGACAGGGTAGACCCGGGCTTGAAAGGCACCACTATCATGGGCACCCGTGGATGTCCTTACACATGTACATTCTGTCAGCCAACTCTTTCAGAGATATTCGGAAAAAGAATGCGTAAGCGTTCTCCGAAATCAATAGTGGACGAGTTGAAGCATCTGGTGGAGAAGTACTCCATTAACGGTTTCATGTTTGAGGATTCTACCTTTATTGTTGATCACAAGTGGGTCACTGAGATATGTTCACTGATGAACAGCAGGGGGTTGAAGCTTAAATGGTGCTGTAATGTACGGGCTGATCTTCTTACGGAAGAGCTTCTTGATACAATGGTAAACGCAGGTCTTTCCAAGGTAAACATGGGGGTTGAATCAGCTTCTCAACGAGTTCTTGATGACATATACAGAAAGGGAATTACCGTGGACGGTGTAAGAAGAGCTCTCCGGATGTGTCGTTCCCGGGGGATATTTGTTCAGGGATACTTCATGCTGGGAGCTCCGGGAGAAACCGTGGAGGAAATGAAGCTAACCATAGACTTTGCTGCTCGTGAACCATTTGATGACGCTCTTTTCGATATTACCACACCCTTCCCCCACACAGAACTCTGGGAGATGTCAAAGGAATTAATTAATGCGGAATACTCCGAGTTTGACTGTTTTCACAAGAGTGTTTACACTCTGGACGGTATTACTCCGGAGCAGATAGAAAAATTGAAGAGGAATGCCTTCTGGAAATTTTATGCCCATCCGGCAAGAATACTGAAGACAGTGCGCACGGTTCTGGGACCGCGAAACTTCAAAAGAACTATGCTGAAGGTGAGGAGAGTATGAGAGAACTTACTGTTACAATTGACGATGGAGGGATGCACTCAGCGGTGAATGCCGCAATACATAAGTGTATTGAATCAGGGAATGTGAACAGAATCAGTATAATGGCAACCGGCAGTAAGTTTGCTGAGGCCAGCATGATGGCTATGATGGGCGGTCTCCGGGTGGCAGCGCATCTGGATTGTTGTCAGGGTCCGTTTCTATTGAAAGAGAGTAATTTCCCGAAGTCATTCGCGGTCTGGCTGAAATCCGGAGATTCACTTGCGGATTCCGTAAGGAATGAATGGGCTGCCCAGATTGAAATGATTTTGTCTACAGGAGGTGTAGTTACCGCTCTGGATAGTCATCGCCATTTGCATAACCTGCCCGCTCTGCAGAAAGTCATCATTTCTCTGGCAAAGGATTACGGTATAAGAACTGTGAGATCCGCTGTACTGCCTGATAAATACATGAGATTTCCCGCAGGACTCAAGTTGAATTCTTTTGGTTGTAAATTGAAAAGCAGTCTGGAATCTGAAGATCTTGTTACAACTGACAGAATGCTTGGTTTTGGTAAAGCGGGGAAAATCAACAGGAAGTATCTTAAAAAATACACCTCCCTGTGCGGTGATGGAACCACCGAGATTGTTATGCACCCGGCTACAGAGAATGTGTGGTCCTCCGGTCA
>JAUVJW010000206.1 GCA_030596465.1 Candidatus Fermentibacteraceae bacterium
AATACCGGCGGTTTTAAAGGCTGTTCCCGAACAGGTTGATAAGGTTTTTGTCGTGGCCAACTGCTGCACCGACGCAACTTCCAGTGTAGCAGAGAAGTACGGCGCAATTGTGATTGATCAGCCCGTAAAGGGTTATGGAAGCGCCTACAAGGCAGGATTTGCGGCAGTGGATACCGATATTGTCTGTACTGCCGATGCCGACGGTACATACCCGGTTCAGGATATTCCCCGGCTTATCGAAGACCTGCTGAAAAACAAACTTGATTTCATTTCCGCCAGGCGTATTCCCGATGACCATTCCGGCACAGTGAACAACATCATGCGCTTCAGCGGTAACTGGATACTCACAGCTTTTACTATGCTTCTCTTCTGGAAGAAGATACTGGACAGTCAGTCCGGTATGTGGATTTTCCATCGGGGAATCCTTGACAAAATCAATCTTACAAGCGACGGCATGCCGTTCTCCGAGGAATTCAAGATCGAAGTCTGGAGTCACAGAGACATCGGCTGCGCGGAAAGAGGAGTTCCGTTCAGCTATTCCAGCAGGGTTGGGAAAGCTAAACTCAACCTCTGGCGTGACGGTTTCAGGAACCTTGTCTTCCTCTTCGCAAAGCGATTCCGTATCCCCATGACCGGAGCCTGACCCCGGGCTGATAGAATAAAGCTACCTGCCCGGTGGTACAATTCAAGTGATCAATGGGGCCGGGACTCAAACAGAAAGGAATCAGTCATGCAGAAACACAGACTATTTGCGGGTATGGTAATGACAATTGCACTATTGACAGCTACAGGATGTTTCCGGAATTGGGGGGAATGTCTTGAATTCAACGGCGGTAAGCTGTACTACACATCCGGTGTCACAGAGGAAGAAGCTGTCAGGCTGGGAGAATACCTGGTTGAATACAATTACCTTGATGGGAATGCTAAAACCCTGCAGATCACAAAAACCGGCTCAACATACGAGGTTCGCATGGCGATGAGGGAAGGGCTTGATCAGGATGAGGAGTATATCGGGCTGGCAGTAATATTTGGCCGCGAGTTGTCTGACAATGTATTCAATGGCAGCCCGGTTAATGTTCATTTCTGTGATGATCAACTGCAAACACTTCTTGTAATTGCTTCCCTTGATTTCAACGGCAGTCATGTCCCTTATACTTCCACTGTTACCGAGGATGAAGCAATGAGGCTGGGAGAGTATCTGGTTGAATCCGGGTTTTTTGATGAGACCGAGAAAACTGTGCTGCTTACAAAGACTGGGACCGCATACAAGTTTCAGATGGTGGTAAGGGAAGGGTTTGATGAAACCGATGAACCATCGAGAATTGCCGCAGTCTTTATCGGCGAGTTATCTGAGAATGTGTTTGATGGAGGCCAGGTTGAAATTCATTTCTGTGATGCCATGCTGCGAACACTTTACGTTATAGCATCTCTGGAGGTTAACGGTGGTGACCTTATATACACTTCCAGAGTTACCGGAGAAGAAGCCGTCAGGCTGGGAGAATACCTGGTTGAATCCGGGTTTTTTGATGAGACCGAGAAAACCGTGCACCTTACAAAGACAGGAACAACATATGAGTTTCGAATGGTGGTAAGGGACGGGGTTTCCGAGGAGGATGAGTTCCTGGAACTCGCCGTGATCTTTGCCCGTGAACTGTCTGCGAATGTTTTTGGCGGAAGCCCCGTTGATGTTCATTTCTGCGATGATCAGCTGCGAACGCTTCGTTTAATTCCTTCCTTGTAGGGCTTACAGGAGTACAAAATATCCCTGCGTTCAGTCTGCTTTGTTGCGGAGGTTGACGGTACTTCATTGGCGTTGATACATGGTCATGGTATTTCAGTGAATGGGCACCTGACTTCTTTCTGCTCGGGAAATGTTCATTGGTCCTGAAGGAGCAATCAATATAAGACTTGATGCTATTCAAAAAGATGGTTCTGTAATTAGCAGCAGAACAACAATAGGCCCGGCATCCGTTACTGTTATTGACAGATTCAATCTGGCTGGCGAATACCTGGATTCCTATTGCATACCTCTGCCCAATTGCACTGAGTTCAGATATTCTGATCCGTATTTATATGTTTCACCACCCTATACAGGGATAGTATTCCAGTTCAAAATAGAATAATATCTATTGCCGCGTTTTGGGGAAAAGAACCGGTAAGTGACTTTCTTCCAGAAGAGATTCTCAAATGGTAAATATTTCATAATGAAAAGACAAAAGAATCCGGACAAAACTCAATTGCTCACTCTTGTGATTTGAACTCGGATGAGATATCATTAGTTCTGGAAACGAATGATTTAGGCCATGACATATTTTTCAACAGAATCAACCTGACACAAACGCTTGAAAGCTGGCTTAGCTATCGCTTGTGCAGGTTATTCCAGGAGCGTGGTTTTCAAATTAACATCGCCATCTGGAAGGCTTCATAATTTATTTGGCGGTAAACAAAGGAGAACGAATAATGGAAGATACAAAGATAAATATGCCGTTGCTTGGGGATAAGTTTCCAGAGTTAAAAGTTCAGACAACACACGGACCAATAAATATCCCCAGTGATTTGAAAGGTAAATGGTTTGTGCTGTTCAGCCATCCTGCAGACTTTACACCTGTTTGCACGACAGAGTTTGTGGCTTTTCAGAAAAGATACGAGGCATTTGAGAAACTTGACTGCAAGTTAATTGGTATGTCAATCGATCAGGTATTTTCTCATATCAAATGGGTTGAGTGGATCAAGTCGGAACTTAACATAGAAATCAAGTTTCCTATTGTTGCTGCTAACGATTCGGTTGCATTGAAACTTGGCATGTTGCATCCGGGTAAAGGGACCAACACTGTACGGGCAGTATTTATTGTTGATACGGAAAGTAAAGTGCGCCTAATAATGTACTATCCACAGGAAGTTGGCCGAAACATGGATGAAATCGTTCGTGCAGTCAAAGCCCTTCAAGTTTCTGACAGACAAGGTGCGGTTGCTGCCGGATGGCCAAACAACGAACTGATCGGAGACAGAATTATTGTTCCACCGGCAACCAATGAAGAAGATGCCAGGAAACGTTCAGATGAATATGAGTGCTATGATTGGTGGTTTTGTCATAAACCATTAGAAAAATAAACGCCGCCCGATCAGGCATGAACATCTTCATCTATTCATACGGGATTCAGTGTTTATTAAGAACCATAACAATTTCAGCGGCAATACTTACCGCTATTTCAGCGGGTGTATGACTGGAAATGGGAATGCCTATGGGGGTGTGAACTCTGTTCAGATCCTCATCGGTGAATCCCAGAGAGCGCATTTCGCTAAAAACATACTTTCCCGTCGTTCTGCTTGCCATCATTCCCAGGTATTTCAGTCTTTTTGGCAGCATCTGTCTGAGTACCGTGGCATCCCCCTGATGTGAGGCGGTCATTATCACCACCAGAGCATCAGAATTATCCGGGACGAGGGAAGATGCGTCATTATAGTTCTGATTGAATTTTTTCCATGCGGAGGTGTTTTCTACCATAGTCCAGACGTGTTCACGGTCATCAATTATTACCACTCGCAGATCAAGTGATGAAAGTACCGGTGTAAGTGCCAGGTTGCAGTGTCCGCCACCGAATATGTATACGGTTTTCGGTGCAGTAAGCTCCTCGGTGTATTCCCACGCTTTACCGGAGATATGGAGTTTGGCGGGACCCGGAGACCGATCAAGCAGCAGGAGG
>JAUVJW010000015.1 GCA_030596465.1 Candidatus Fermentibacteraceae bacterium
ATCTTCCTCTACTTTTCCTGTCACGGCGGTGGAACGGTAATCGCGTTTCGCGATGAAGACAACGGGATAGCCCAGGACAACTACTCAATAGAGTTTGAGGATCCCTACTGGCCCGACAGTGACGGCAGAGTCTATGACGGGTCTGCCGGGGGTGACTACTATGAGACAGATCTTGATGAGGATTTTGACAACATGCATTCGGTTGTGATTGCCTACAATGCCTGCAGCATGGCAAACGGATCCATGAATGAGATCGGACTGAATCACGGGGCAATAGGCTCTATTGGAAGCCTTGCTTCTGTTTCGTTCGATGGCTCGGGCTGGTGGTGGAACCTCTGGGTTCATCTTGTAACAGAGGAAGGCTTCACTCTCGGTGAAGCTGCCACTTACAGCAACGCCAGAGTCTCCACAATCTACACACCTCCGGGAACCACCGCGGGTGCGGATGCAACGCTGCAGTATGTGCTTTACGGAGATCCGATGGTTAACTTTGTGAGTCCTGACGCCGCGGTACCCGCGCCTCTTCCACGCAACACAGCCTACGGTACACACTTCCCTGACGGCATGAGTGAAGGAATTGAGGGTAGCCAGGGCAATACCGCGTTGAGTGTGATGTCAAACAACCCGGTAACATCTTCCGCTTCAGTGATTGTCTGCGGGAACGGCAATGCTGTTTTGAATGTATTTGATCTCAGCGGAAGACTGATTTCAAGCCCCGGCATTGGAGTTCTCAACGGTCAGAAAACAGTGAATATTGATATGTCCGGGCTTGCTCCGGGAATGTATTTCCTTCGTCTGACTCAGGGTTCTGAAACATCCACAGCGAGCATAATGCTTGTTGAGTAGTGCATAGAAACAGGTCCGGCGGAAGCCGGGCCTGTTCACCGGGAGTTCTTAAAGAACTTCTTTAAGCTCCTTTTTTCTTTTTCTAACTTGAAGGCGCACATTGCCAAGACTGGCATTGGTTGCGGCAACCACGGCAAGAATGGCATCTTCTCCAATTGCTGTCATAACGATTACACCGTTGGTGTATTCCATCATTGATTGGGTAAGTTCACCGACACCAAGTTCTCTTCCAACACTTTCAGCGGAGCCAAGACCGGTTGAAACCATTGCTCCAATTGCGTCGACATCTGCTTCGGCTCCGGCTACCGCGTCAATAACAAAACCATCGCGCCCGACACAAACGGCGGCATCAATTCCCTGAACGTCCACCAGTGCTGCCAGAATCTCATTGCTGTTCATAGAGAATCCTTTCGTGTTTGAGAAATAAATATACTGTACTATCCTAACTTACCTGTAGAAAAAAAAACACCGTTTCATGTGACAACTTCCATACACAGTAGAATTACCGTTTACTCAAATAGTAATTCCCAGCTCGATTTATTTCAATGCCAGCATGGCAGATTCAATTTTACCCTCATCCAGGAACACAATGGCGAACCTGAGTTTTGCAATTTCCGGGCTATCCGGGTTCTTCTTTTCCAATTGTTGGATTCTCCTTAGAGCGGCTGTTTTAAGAGCATCAATTTGACTGTTTACTGTAGTTGCGTTTTCTATCATATGTATTGATTTCTCTTTGGAGGATTCTTCAATTTCCGGGGAAAGTTGAACGGGAGTACTCTCGGGAGTAATTTCGGGGGCAGGAGTGACTTCAGTATTCATTGCAGCTGGTCCGGATGGAGGTAAATCTTTAGCCTTTTCCTCCGCCCTTCTGTTATTAATTGCTTGTTTGAAAAGTAATTCATCTTTCAACTCGTCTGATTTCTCTTCATCATCAATATCAACAACTATGTAGGGGGAGAGGGTTTTCTTTCTTGTCTCTGTTGTTTCTGGCGGGGGAGATGTTTCTTTAACCTTTTCCGAACGATCTCGAAGGTTCATTGTATTCAGAAGGCTGGTCGCTGTTTCCAGAGAAATCTCACTCTTTGATGGTGAAGCCAGAAGATTCGCGAGAACTGCTCTTCCGGCTGCTTTGAGGGTTCTAATATTCTGCGTGATTTTGGTGGCGATATAATTGACAATTTCAGGGCCGGGGCCGAAACCGGTATTACGGAACATTCTTTCAATAACAGCAACCCTTCCGCTAAAATCCATGGATTTCAGTTCGATTGAAATTCCTGAGGATATACGCGAGAAGAATGTGCTATCCAGATTCTGCATGTTTTCAACTTCTGAATTAGAACAGAGTACAATTGCATTTTTACCCTGAGGCATTCTATTGAAAACAGAGCAGAGAAAGTGTTGGAATTCAATATCGTTCTGTGCAAATTGAAGGTCGTCCAGAAGAAGGAAATTGTGACTTGTTATCCAGGCGAGAAGCTGGCTTTCCTTGTTTGTTTTTAAGCAATACCTGTAACCCATTTTCAGGTCATTAAGGTTAAGAAACAGTGTATTCTGCCTTGATGCCGACGCAATGGCTGAGAGCAGGTGGGTTTTCCCCTGGCCTGTTCCTGCATGGAAAAGAATGGGAGAGATGCTTTTCCATATTCCGGGGATCAAGGCGACAGTGCGGGCCAACTCAACGGCGTATGAATTTTCATCGGTCACAACATAGTTATCAAATGAACGCTCACTGGAAGGGGTATAAGCCAGAAGATCAGTGAAATGATTATCGTTATTATAATGATCTCCGGGAAAGGCCGGGATTGCTTCGACTCCGCCCTGGTATTTTGCAAAGATACATATCTCTCTCGCTGTCATTTCAGAGATATAACCGGAATCTGCGCACATCTGCATGAATTCCACGAAATGAAGGCGATTTCCGATTTTGTCAGGATCAATTTCATTATTCATTCAGAAGCTCCAATCCACTGGCTTGGAGGGCTTTAACAAATTTCCCCAGTTCTATGTTAAGAACTCCAAGTCTGGTGCTGTGAGGAACAACAATAACGATTGTTAATTTTTCACTGAGCCCTGAGATGGCCAGTGTGTATAACGAGTCTTCAATGAAGGTTTTACCTATTGGTCTTTCCGGATAATCGCGGATAAAACTCATAACAGCAATAAGAATGGGTTTTATCTTTTCCAGGAAGCCCGCCTCGGCATCAGCTTTTGCGACTATTTGACCTTTTGAGTTTATCAGATACGCCATCCGAATTGTTGATGAATTGCTCATGATGGATTGAGGCAGCATAGCGGGCTCAGGAAGATTGGAAACCAGTTTGTCGGCAGCAGCTTGAGCCGGTGAAGCCAGTTCCGCGGCGGCAAGTTCTCCGGCCGCTCGCTCTTTTGCGGCAAGTTCTCTGACTGCCTGCTCTTCTTCATCCTTCAGCTTTTTCCTTTCGTCCCTTTCCTTCAACGCCCACATAAGTGTGTTCTGAAGATCCTTCTTTATGGATATTTCTTTAGTGCTACTGCTGGAATCGAACTCAAAATCACCGTCGACCCAGTCAATCACTTCTACAAGTGCCTGTTTGCCGGTTATTGCGCCAAGCGTTGCATGAACAAGCTTGCCTTTGTTGTAATAGAACTCCGCAGTGTTGCCAGCCTGCTCAAGAATCAGTTTACCGCTGAGATGATTTGTACTCGGCAGTTGTAACAACGCGACAACACCGAACTCACTTAAGTTGCCATTGAAAGCCATGTGTAATCAGGCTCCTTTCGTTGGCCCAGACAGATCAATCCAGTTGAAAGTTTCTTATGACTTCCTTACTGATGAGTTGGAGAGTTTTCATAACTCCTGCTCCGGAAGTGGCTACTGATTCAGTTACAAGGATATCTTCCGGAAGTTCAAGTATATCCTCTATCTTTCCCAATGGAATGATTTCGTCAAAATCCCGTTTGTTGTATTGAAGAACTATAGGGAAAGAATCAAGATCAACTCCAAAACTGTTCAGGTTGGCTATCATTCTTCTGTACATATCAATATTATCGTCAAGTCTGTCTACTTTGGAATCCGCGACAAAGACAACTCCGTCCGCGCCTTCAAGAATAATACGTCTGCTTGCCTCGTAGAAAATTTGTCCCGGTATGGTGTAAAGATGAATTTTCAGGGAGAAGCCCTGGATGGAGCCAAGTGAAACCGGAAAGAAATCGAAGAAGAGAGTTCTCTCTTCTTCAGTATCCAGAACAACCATATCGCCTTTGTATTTATCGAATATCTTCTTGTGTATAAAAAGTAAGTTGGTGGTTTTTCCACTCATTCCCGGACCGAAGTAAACAATCTTGAATACAAGTTGCCTGTTGTTCAGGTCAAGGTGCGGCATCCTCTTCCTCTCCAATGACAAAAATACGATCTATCAGGTTGAGCGCGTATTCTTTAAAGTCCGGTATGGAAATGTCATGAATGGCATCTTTCTGATCTTCCCTGTTTTTGTTCAGCAGGTGGACAAGGGCGGGGCTGCTCCTCTTTGCCGCAAGTCTGACTCGACCTATTCTCGAGTAATCTTCAAAAACAATGACCATCATGGATTTTTCACCAATAAGAGAGATATGAATGTGCCTTTTCTCGCCCTGTTGCAGAAGAATAGAGAATTGTTCTTCTCCGACAAGATTAGCAACCTCCTATGTTGCTGAGAACATTCCGGCAACAAGCGCCGCAAGAGCGGTGGCATTCAGGTTTGCTACTTCTCCGGCCTGGCCCAGGCAGATTCCATGTCTGCTGATAAGCAGGGCAGTCAAAGCTTCAGTTTTTTCAACCAGTTCTAAAAGTGTTCCATTAATTGTCGCGTCCGGTCTTCTTGTAACTATTGATTCGCTCATGCACTCTCCCTTTCACGAGTTACTATCATACAATTATTTAAGCAGGAAGGTCTCATGTCCAGTACCTGCGGGACAGAGGAAGAAATATCGGGAGATTCCAGAGTACTATTCCCAGATACATTTTCATCTGAATGTCGCTTATAATAGAAGTTGTGTTGTTGCACAATGGAATGAAGTATTAATGGGGATTGTATAAATTCTTCAAGAAGCCAACTGTGGCGAACTTAAATTGAAAGGGGAGTCAAAGTGTTTAGAAAGATAGTTCCTGTATTGATCACATTGCTTCTGGGCACCGTCGGTTGTTCTCTTCTGGGGGGCGGGGGCCTGGGAGCAGGCGATACGGCAGAGGGTGATCTGGATAATGGAGTAGAAATTGAAGAGCTTCTACCCAACTCTGAAGAAGTTCTGCTTGCTGTGGGTATTGCAGTGGAAGATGACTGGATTGCATTGGAATTTCCGCTGAAGGCCGGAGACGGAGTATCACTGTTTGTCGAAGCGGATGACATTGACCCTGTGATGGTTGTTGTTGATTCTGAAGGCGGTGTTGTTGCCGTGGGTGATGACTGGGATGAGGAACTGGATGCATTCATTTCCATGGATGTTGTGCCCGATGGGGCGAAGGTTATCGTTTTCGACATTTCCGGTGATGACGGTACATTCCTCCTTGAGCTTGATGAACCGGACGATTATGTCTGGACTCTCGATGTAGACGAAGAAACTGAAGCCTTCATCCTTGAAGACAAGGAAAACGAGCAGTGGGATGATCTTCTTGTAGACATTGATGAGCTTTACCGTGACGATTGGGAAACCTGCAGAGTCTTTCCTCTTGAGATCAGAGGCGAGAAATGGATCAGGATTGCAGTTGAATCTGATATCGACTGCGTGATGGCTGTTTTGCTGATTGATGGGGATGAACTTGAGTACATTGATTACGATGACGATACTGATGGAAGTAATCCTGTTTTCTCGGGTATTCTTGAATCAGGTGATTACATTGTTGTCGTAGATACTTACGGCGGATCAGAGGATGCCGAATTTGTCATTGAAGCTACAGAGCTTGACCCGGATGACATGGACATCGAGGTAGTTGATGCTGACGAAATGGATGTCTGGTTTGATGGGGAATTCCGCGAAGATGCCTTTGTTATGAATTACTGGCCTGCTGTTGGTGATTACTATGGTATCTTTCCTGAGGAGCTGGCTCTGGTGTTCGAGTTTGAGATTGAGGAAGAGGGCGAATACATCTTTGATGTTATGTGTGTGAATGATACTAAAATGGCCATCATAGACAATCAGGATGTAATGATAGATTACAATGATGATGGACCGGAGGGGGGTCTTGATCCCCAGCTGATCCTTCACCTTGATCCCGGTTTTTACAGTGCCATCGTGGTTCCCTATGGTGAGAATTTCGGAGAATTCGTTGATTTCCGTTACTGTATGGAAACACCCATGGTTCGTGAGAGCGGATCAGTCCCCACGGAGGAAACTTTCCGTATGCACTCCAATGTGTACAAAAGTATGATGTTTGAGTCCGGCAATACTTATGAGATATTCGCGGAGAGTGATATTGATCTGACTCTGACAGTTGTATACAGGGATGGTGAAGAATACTTCAGTGATGATGATGGTGGAGATTTCAACCCGTACCTGGAGATCGAATGCACCAGGGCGAATGCGGGAGAATGGGATATTGATATAGAGTCCTACTCCGGTGGATCAGTCAATGGAGAGGTCTACTTTGTGGTAAGACCAATTCAGCGGGGGGGAACAGAGGAAACAGCTGGGATAAATCTCTAAACTGCAGTTTTTTGAAGGCAGACCCGAAGATGAACTCCGGGTCTGCTTTTATATATCCGTGACTATTCCATGATGAAGGAAGACAAGTTTTGCTTTGACTTCTTTCCCGGTAAGTGTTTCCAGGGTGTTTTTGTACAAGAGCTGTTTCTCGCGGTATTCTTCTGTTTTTTTCTCCGGGTCGTCCCGGTCTGTTTTGTAGTCAATTACCTCAAGAATTCCATTTCTGCGGATGAGCAGATCGATGTAGTACTGCTTTCCATTAACAAGAAGAGGATACTCTCTGCCCATTACTTCGGTGTCATCGAGATTGAATATTTCAAAGAACTTCATGGCCAGCGTAATAGCTTCATCGGGAAATTCCAGTGAGAGGTTAAGCCGTTCTCTGTTGTTGTTCAACCAGAGATCCGGCTCCACGAAATCTATAAATTCCAGGATAGTGTGAACTTCCGTGCCCAGACGCATCTGCTTTTCCCTGACCGGCTGAATAACGGGCAAAGATTCGGGATAGAGCAAATTGAAGCCATCCGGTGTTTTGTGAATAGATTTTTCCTTACTGCGGATTGTTTTAATGGAGGGCACATTACCGGATACTGTTTCATCTTTGTATAAATCGGTGGCGGTACTCAGTGCACTGTTCATAATGCCTGCCGGTGAACCATCTCTTACCTTTTCAGGAATGAAAATATCCAGTTTCAGCCGCGGTCTGGTCACTGCCACATACAACAGTCTTCTGTATTCAGCACGGGTTCTTGCCTTTTCTCTTTCCGAGAGAGTGTGATAGTGCGCAGTTAGTCCACCCCCGGTTTTAATTCCCGCGGTCAGATTTCTTGAATTGGCTAATACGGGAGGAGTGGTATTGTTGAAGGAGTTTCCCGGATTGGTAAGAATTACATGCTTCCAGGCCAATCCTTTCGCGCGGTGAATGGTAGTGAGGGTAACAACACCTGTGTGGTTTTCCGGTGGGGATGAAGGTTCTTCGGCACTAATGGGAGCCTTTCCTGTAAGGATTTCAAGTAGAAGAGAATAGTCGCTGGCTCTGTGTGCTGTTTCGAGAATAAACCTGAGATTGCCAAGTCTTCTTGTAACCTGATAACCGCTTTCTGCCACAGTCGTTAGAAGACAGGTATTCCTGAACAGGATTTCCATGAATGGACCAGGGGGAAGAGTGCGGCTGACCTTTCGCAATTTACCAAGCAGCTCCCGCGCGGTTTTTATTGAATCCGGGTATGCACCCTGTCTCCAGAGCGTAATATCTCTGTCATCTATGCCGAAGAAAACAGATCTGAATACTGCCGCAAGGACAAACTTGTCAGAAGGGCAGAGGAGGGCCAGGATAAGGTTGGCGGTGTCTTCCACTTCCTTTCTTCTGTGAAAATCACGACTGGCTTCAACTCTGTATGGAATGGTTCTTCTGTCAAGTTCCTGAACCAGAGCATCAAGATGTGTTCCGGTTCTGAACAGAATAGCTGTGGATGCAGGATCTCTTATCAAATTGACGATTTTGTAAGCTTGAGCCGCCGCCATATCACTTGCTGATACATCCGGGAGGCGGTGAACGGTAACTACATCTCCCGGAGCAGCGCCAGGCCTTGCTTCGATGGGGCTGTAATCGCAGGAGAAGGATTTTTCTTCAACAGGAATTCCGGAGAACAGGGCACTTCCAAAGGAATTTACAAAATCGATAATGGAAGTCTCGCTGCGAAAATTTACCACTATCGTTTCAGAGAGAGCCTGCTCCTCTTCAAGTTTGTCCAGTGTGTCCTTGTAGGTTTCAATATCCGCGGAGCGCCAGCCGAAAATAGATTGCTTGGGGTCTCCTACCACTGTGAGTTTTTTCTGCATACCGGACTTTTCCAGCAGTGTGTTGAACAATTTGACCTGAATAAGACTTGTGTCCTGAAACTCATCGATGAAAATATGACTGAATCTTTCATTAAGTTCCCGTCTGAGTTCCAGAGAGTTGGAAACGGCAAGCCATGCCCGGTAAAGAAGGTCGCTGAAGGAAAGTCTTGTGGGATCACTGTCCCAGATTGCCCGCATTCTGTTCACAAATGGAATAACCAGTTTATCTACTGCCGGAAGAAGAGGAATCATTGAAATGTAAGCTGATATCAGCTTGACCCCGGTGTTGTTGTATTTCTTCAGGATTTCCTTAATCTCAGCAAGAGCTTCTTTACCTCCCCAGTTTCCGGCAACCCCCCCCTGAAGATTTACCTTTTCAGGAATTCCGATGGAGAGAGAATCTATGGTTTTCCGGATTTTTTCAAGAAGTTTATCTGACTGACTGGTGCACAATGGAGTAAGTGACTCAATTCGGTGTTTCCACTCTGAAACGGTTTTCTCAAGTTCATCCTGTGTGTTTCCCAGAGGTGCGGAATCTGTTAACCAGCGGAAGTTTTCAATTGCCCCGGCTATTTCCAGCAGTTTCGTGCTGCCTGGATTCTTTAGTGAATCAGCGCAGTCGTTTAGAATGCCCGGTTCCGCGTCCGACAGGAAAAGATCCCAGTGTATTTCCATTTCAGATTTGCTGAAGTGTCCGGCCTCTACTGAAAACTCCGGGGCTCCATCGCAGAGATGAAAGTACTCACGAAGAATTCTGGACGCGAATCCGTGAATGGTTGTGATCCAGGCTTGATCCATGGAACGCCTTTGTCCGGGGGTCAGTTTTTCTCTGATTCTCATGCGAAGTTCGCTGGCGGCAGCTTCTGTGAAGGTGACTACCGCTAGTTTTTCAAGAGGAACTCCACTTTCAACAAGTGCCTTTACCCTGTCGGTTAAAAGGGTGGTTTTGCCGGTTCCGGCACTTGCCTCCACAATTACGCTTCTGCTGTTCTCGTTTCTTATTGCTTCCCGAACAGACTTATCTGATATCATGATGGATGCCCCATTGGATTTTCCGGGAATTTACCCAGAGCAATGGATTCTACTATTTCAAGAGCCCTTTCCTCAAAGTCGTGATTTATATTTTCAAGAGCATCGTTTGTAAGAGATTTGAAGGTGATTTGCCCGTTAGCTTCCATATATATGTATGCTGCTTCAGCAAGTGGTGTATAACCATTCTGAATTGCAAGATTTCTGTAGAAGGGAAGCTGAAACAGATTTTTCTTAATCAGGTTTCCGGCGGTAATTGCTTTGGGTTTTCCGGTTTTCAGGTCGGTGAGTATGTATTTGCCGTTTTGATTTTTAAAGATCAGATCAATTCTGCCGGCGGCGGGCAGACCGGCTATAGTTCCTGTAAGACTCCTTTCGCTTTCCTCAAAGTTCCAGTTTTTTTCCGCTAGTTCAGCAGAAAGGTTTTTAATCCCGTTTACAAGATGTTCAATCCATATCTCAGCAAGGCATTCTGAACCGAGATGGGCCGCAAGATTGTGTTCCGCACAAATTTTTCTCACAGTATCAGTAGCGGGCGAAGATCCATTTTTAAGAACCTTTTCCACGCAACTGTGAACCAGGAATCCTCTGGTGAGGGGGGATGGTTCGGATCTTACGGGAAATTTTTCAGAATTTCTAACCCTCCAGACTTTTTCCACAAGAAAAGCGAATGGATCCCGGGCGTAGCTCTCCAGATTTGTCGCGCTGATCCTGTCTGATCTGTAGAACCCTTCTCCAATCATTCCACAGTGAACTGCATACGGTGAGGGAACTTTCGGATCAAATTTCAGTCTTTCCATCTGGCATATGGTAGAAGATGAAAGAAAAGGAGGATTGGCAGGTATTGTGAGTGTGCTTTCAGGAGAATCTGACAGGAGACAGGCCTTTACAGTAGAATCATCGTGAAGGAGCGGAGCAAGGAACGGTGATACGGCGACTGGTCTGCCTGAGGAGTCTGTATTTCTGCATACAATGGAAATCATGCTTTCCGCGGACTCAAAGAGCTGTCTGAGAAGAAAAGCTTCTTCGGTCTCTCGTGTATCCGGGGAGGGAAGTTGAAGCTGTTTTTTTATCTCAACCGGCAATCTTGGATCTATGGTTGCCGGTCTGGGAAATGCTCCTTCTTCAAGTCCTGTGATAATAAGGGCCTTTTTTTGAATACCTCTGGCCTTTTCGGGAGAGAGGATTGTCACACCGCTACTTACAGAATCCTGCAGCTTAACAGGTACATCAAGTGCCGCAGTAATCATTTCCCTGAAGGCAGCAAAAGGCAAAGAACTGTTCAGGGTGAAGGAAGCAGCTGAAAGAATAGATTCCGCAAATATCGTGGGGATGCAGTCATTGGTCAGGATGGTAAGCAGCTTGATAATTCTTCCAAGATATTCTTCGGGAGTGGCTTCACCTGGAAGATCCTCAAAAAAATCCGCGATTGTTTCCGCAAAGGGAAACCCGGTTTTTCGGAGTAACCCGAGCCCGAACCTTGCCCCCGATTTTGCAGCTTGTTCAGCATAAGATGCTGCATCCGGTGTGCGCTCCATGGTAATAGCTCCAGTGAGCAGCAGTTTCTCTATATCACTGTGATGAAAGCGATTATCTTTCAGTTGAAGCAGTCTGGAGATAAGGTTGCCTGCAGGCAGGGCTGATGCTTTAACGGAGAGAGAAACCGTAGAGGGAATTCCAGCTAAATGCATCTGTTCGGCAAGCAGCTTCGCGTCATCCCTTGTGGCAATTACCGCAATCTCATGGTATTCATACAATTCCCTTAATACTGATATTTTACTAATAACCGCCCCGGTGAATCCGATTCCGGAACCGCAGAGCAGCAGCTCTATCCCTCTGGCTTTATCAGAAGTTTTCCCGGTAAGCAGATTCTCAGCAAATTGCGCCAGATGAGAAAGAGGTATATCCCCGTCAACTCGATGAGTTTCTGCAATACCCAGTCCTGTAAAAAAATCCATGGTTCTTTTCGAAGTTTCCCGCCAGTGATGAGATGGATGTACTGGAGAGAACCAGAGAACTTCCGCGATTTCCGAGAGTTGTCTGACATAATTTCTCTGGCCGGGATTGAGATCGTAAAATCCATAAAACATATAGGTTTGAAATCTGTTCGTTTGTTTTGGTCCTGCTGCGTATACCCGGTCAGGGGAAACAGGGTGAAGACTGTTTCTAAGGTCAGAGTAGGCAGTGAACCTGCGGGAAGTTCGCAGAACTTCCCGGTGAAGTCCTTTTGTGGAGAGAGCAATAACTCCAAAGGCGTCAGCGGATACACCCATTTCTATCAGTCTTTCAAAGAAAGTGGCAGCAGCCCGGGCGCTTTCCGGGATGTAACCCGCCTGAAAGGCAAGAGCGACACGCTGGGATTCGGGAATGGTAATACCTGTTACTGAAGAGGCAAGTGTTTTTGAAAGCGCCGGAAATCCAGGTAAAAATTGTACCCCCGCAACTTCACCCGGAATCATCTTCATGAGATGTTCGGCCAGCGATTGACCGGCAGTGATAACGGCAATCTTTTTTTGTTTTTTCGACTTGTTGAACTGAATCAGCCAGCTTTTTTCAAGAGCGCGCCAATGCCCTTGAAAAACTGATCTGATGGGCATCTACCGCTTATCCGTCTCTTCCAGTGCTTTCCAGAGTCGTTTACGATCTCTTGGCATTCTGTAGGTGGAGCTTCCTACAACCAGCCTTACTTTGTCCAGCGGTACTCTTTCGAAAAGTTCACTCCTGGGTCTGTCTCCATAGGTCTTTTCTGTACACATCTTTTCGGAACCAACCACGACAAGAGGTGTAATTCCAGCTTCCAGAGCCTTTTCAATAATTGAGGCAGAGCCAATTTTATTCACAAAGTATGTCTGGGTTACGGTGTCGGCTCCCAGAATCGGTACTGCTCCCTCCTTGATGGCGACAGAAACCCTGGAATCCGCAATCAGTTTAACCTTAAACCCGTTTTCTTTGAATGTCTTTGCGCTTTCTTTACCCTCTTCGCCGGGTTTGGATTGTGTCTGATAGACAAGTTCAATGCGATTCTTTCGATGCTCCAGAGCTCGAAGAACACTGCCGCTGTTTGAGTGACAGAGAATTGTGTTTTTTGAATTGGCAAGACCTTTGTAAAGCTGGATGCCCGCGGCGGAAGAATCGGCCCTTACCTGTTTCTGGAGTTCTTTGGCAACTTCCTTCTGCTTGAACAGCGGTACATCCTGCAGATGGTTCGCAAGGTAATTCAGAGAAATCATATCTCCTGCTTTTTTACGGATCTGATCCGCCAGATCTTCGCCTTTGAGATATCCAAGAACTATATGGTTCAGCACTTTTATGTATATTCCGGATGCGCCGGATGTTGGGTCGTTTGTAAGTTCGTCAATTAAATTAATCATAAGAAATGAGACTCCTTTCTCAATTATGGCTCCTAATACGACAAGAAATGCTGGCCGTCAACTGCTGGTCACGAAGAACAGGTTGAGGACAGAAAAAAATCCCTCGAAAAGAGTGGCACTGAAGCGTCTGGAGGCTTACCTTTTCCTTGAGCTTGGGCAAAAGGAGACGGCTGTAGCTGTGGCGACTTCACTTGTTGAAGGAAATCCGGAAGGAAGTGGAGAAAGAGCCTTTCTGGCGGATATACTTGCCAGGTCTTTCTTCTGGGCTGACGCTGAAGAGAAATTTACTGAAGCTCATCGTATATGTCTCAGCGCGGGAAAAAGGGAGAAGGCTTTTTCTCTTGCTGCCGGTCCACTTTTTCTGCTGGCTGAGGCACGGGGTGATTACCGGAGATGTCTTGAAATCGCCCCTATGCCTGTGCTGCGTAACAGAGCCCTCAGGTTTATTGGAGAGAAGCCCGAAACCAGTACAGTTCCATCTGTATCTCCATGGCGGGAAATTGCCATTCTGGAGAGGTCACTGAGTGGCGGGAATCCACATGTACTTGCGGGTCTGCTGGTTGACTGGACCTGCGGTGAAGCTGAGTGGCGATGGCGGATTCTTTTCGAAGGTGCTGTTATTGCTGTTGAAGCTGGCATGAGTGTAAAACCGTGGAAGAGGTACATGAAACAGACCGGAGCAAAGGTGCTTGACCCTCGCTACTTCATAGAACGAAGAGACCTGAAGCAATTACTCAGCAGGGGTTTTGGCAACAATTAGATATCGTATTATCTTAGTGTCAGTTTTCCTATTGTGAAAGGATGAATGGTTTGAAGAAGGCTCTGATAACCGGCATAACCGGTCAGGACGGTTCTTATCTTACTGAGTTGCTTCTTGAAAAAGGGTACACAGTTCACGGAATAGTGCGCCGGTCAAGCAGTTTCAACCGCGGCCGGATTGAACACTTGATTCAGAATAAGGATATCTACGGAGAAAAACTGTTTCTTCATTACGGCGATTTGACAGATTCCAGTGCTTTGAACAGAGTAATAGAAAAAACTGAGCCCGATGAAGTTTATAACCTCGCTGCTCAGAGTCATGTTGGTATCTCGTTCAAGGTGCCGGAGTACACTTGTGATGTGGATGCGATCGGAGTGGTTAGAATTCTGGATGCTCTGCGGGAAACTGGAATGTCCGGAAGTACCAGATTTTATCAGGCTTCTACCAGTGAACTTTTCGGTTCGAGTCCTCCGCCTCAGAGTCTTGATACACCGTTTAGACCCAGAAGCCCGTACGCAGCGGCGAAACTCTGTGCCCACTGGATGGTTGTAAACTACAGAGAAGGTTATAACATGCATGCCTCCAGCGGAATTCTCTTCAATCACGAATCACCCCGGAGGGGCGAGAATTTTGTGTCAAAAAAAATAGTCATAGAAGCGGCCAGAATAAAAAAAGGTCTTTCTACAGAACTTCGTCTTGGAAACCTTGACGCAAAACGTGACTGGGGACACGCCCAGGATTATGTAAGGGCAATGCACCTCATGCTTCAGCAGCCCACGGCTGACGATTACGTGATTGCCACAGGTGAGATGCATTCAGTAAGAGATTTTCTGGAAGAGGCATTCGGCTGCCTTCAGCTTGATTGGCACGATTATGTAGTAACCGATCCCCGTTACATGAGGCCTACAGAGGTTGATGCTCTCTGCGGAGACGCAACAAAGGCCAGAAAGGTTCTGGGGTGGAAACCTGAAATTAACTTCGCTTCCCTTGTGTGGGAAATGATCGATGCCGAGATGACTCGGCTGAACTGATACCGGAGGAAAAGAAATGTCAGTAGTCAGACCCTTCAGGGGCCTCAGGCCCAGCAGAAATTTCGCTGAGAAGATCGCTTCTCCACCTTACGATGTTCTTGATTCACGGGAAGCCAGAGATTTGGTAAAGGATAACCCTCTCAGCTTTCTCAGAGTTGTCAAGCCTGAAGTTGATCTCGCTCCTGAGGTTGATCTTTACAGCGACCAGGTTTACAGGCAGGGCGCGAGAAATCTTCGCCGTCTTATGGAAGACGGACTGATGGCACAGGATGGCAATCCCTGTTTTTACTTTTACCGTCAAATTATGGGTAGCCATTCCCAGATTGGTCTTGTAGCATCTGTTTCAGCCGAGGATTACGACAACGATGTTATTAAGAAACACGAGTTTACAAGGAAAGAAAAGGAAGAAGATCGTATACGCCATATAGAAATACAGAACGCGCAGTGCGGTCCCGTGTTTCTTACATATCCTGATCTTAACGGTCTTGATGTAATTCAGCAGGCTGTTTGTGCGGGAGAGCCGGAATATGATTTTACCGCTGATGACGGAATTCGACATACTTTCTGGGTTATCTCTGATCTGGAAACCAGCGGCAGGATCAGCGATCTTTTTAAAAGTGATGTACCTTTCCTGTATGTTGCCGATGGTCATCACAGAAGTGCTTCCGGTGCTATAATTGCCAGGAGGAGAAAAGAAGCGAATCCCGGACATACAGGCAATGAAGAATACAACTATTTTCTTGCGGTGATATTCCCCAAGAGCCAGATGAAAATTCTTGCATACAACCGCGTTGTTAAAGATTTGAAGGGCAGAACCACCCGGCAACTCATCCAGGAAATATCGAAGAAGTTTTCTATTGAAAAGACAGATAAAAAGGAGCCTTCGAAAAACCAGGAGTTCAGTATGTATTCAGGTGGTGACTGGTACACCATTAAACCATTTGCGGGAACATTTTCCGGTAATGATCCGGTAAAGAGCCTGGATGCCAGCATTCTTCAGGAAAACCTTCTTAATCCCGTTCTCGGTGTGGACAATCCCAGAACCGCGACTAACATTAAATTTGTGGGTGGTATACGCGGAACCGCCGAGTTGGAGAAACTTGTTGATTCCGGCAATTACTCCGTGGCTTTTTCCATGTACCCGACATCGGTAGATCAGCTTATTGCGGTTGCAGACAGCGGAAATGTCATGCCTCCGAAATCGACATGGTTTGAGCCTAAACTAAGAAGCGGGCTGGTGGTACATGCTCTCTAGAACTCTGCTTTTTATCCTGGGGGCAGTATTTCTTGCAGTAGCTGGATGCGGGAATCACCCGGCATCCGATTCTGTAAAGGCGTTTACCTTTGCACTGTCAGATTCCTCGTGGTCTGACGCATGGCAGATGGTTACTCCTGAAACCAGGGCAATCTGGGATTCTACCGCTGTTGTTTTTCAGAGATTCGGGTATACGGAAAGTTCAGAGTTTCTTAACACTTTATCTGTACCGATCACAGAAGAGGAGTTTACCTCTATTAATGGAGAAATGCTTTTCACGAGGATGGTTCAGAGTGCTCCTGAAACCGCAGAGCTTTCCAGCTCTGTTCGTGGCGTTGAACTTCCAGACTCTACAACTGCCCTTGTAACTATTGCCACCTCCGAAGGAGAGCAGATAGTGCCGGTAAAGCTTGTAGAGGGGCGTTGGTTGCTTGATCTTACAACGCTTACGCCGCCGCCTGAAGTACCAGCTGAATGAGGAAAATGATGGGAGTCCAAGCCATTTGATTAAGCATTTCAAGAGAGAATTGAAAGAATCAGAGTATAAGAGATACCAGTTTAAGAGTTTCATTCTCTTTGCGGCAGGAGTAATTGTTTTTACTCTGATAGCCGGTTTTCTTTTCAGACAAAGCCCCACTCGGCGTCCAACCGGTCGAGCGGATATCGCAAGCGATTTTCCGGAAGGTGTCTGGTTTAATACATTTGAGCCTCTCAGTTTGTATAATCAGCTCAAGGGGCATGTTGTTGTTGTTCTTTTCAATGACTTCAACACCTTGTCCGACCTTGAGGATCTTACCGATTTTGGCGAGCTGAACAGAATTTTCCAGGATCAATCGGTAATCTGTCTTGTGGTTTCCGCTGGAAG
>JAUVJW010000194.1 GCA_030596465.1 Candidatus Fermentibacteraceae bacterium
ATTCGCTGATAAACTGTGTCAGCGAACATGCACAGACTCAGCGTCAACATTGCGATTAAAGCTATTCTCATTGATCCTCCAATTGAAATGGCAGACACGAATCCAGTCTGCCTGTAATAAAACCGGTCGGAGACAATCCACCGTATAACACACCTCTTGCGGTGAAGCAACTCACCAACCTCCACGCACCTAATCTAGAAGCTTTCCCCTCTCTTGTCCATAACATTTACATAGCAATTCAGTTCCGGGCGTGAAGGTTGCAGGCGGCGTTGGCTATTGACATAGTAAGCGTACGGAATATTCAGTGAAAATACCCTTCAAAGGAGATGATCTTGAAACTAACATTCTATGGAGCCGCAAAGGCTGTTACCGGTTCGCAGCACCTTCTTGAGGTTGCGGGGAAGAGAATTCTTCTTGATTGCGGACTCAGCCAGGGAAGAAGAAATGACAGTGAGAGGCTGAACCGCGAGTATGGTTACGAGCCGGCTTCTCTTGATGCTGTAATTCTGTCTCACGCACACATTGACCATTCCGGGAAATTGCCGGGACTGGTGAAGAATGGTTTTAAAGGAATGATATTTTCTACAGCTGCCACCCGTGATCTTGCCGCAATTATGTTACCGGACTCCGCGCACATCCAGCAGGCAGATGCTGAATACCTTAACAAAAAGCGAGTGAAAGAAAACCTTCCTCCCATTGAACCTCTTTACGATCTCGAAGACGCTCTCTCCGCGATCGAAAAATTTGTTTCTATACCGTACGGTCTCTCTTTTCCCATATTTCCCGGTATAACACTTCGTTTTCTTGAAGCGGGACATATCCTGGGCAGTGCTCAGGTTGAGCTGATGCTGGAGGAAAAAGGAAAGAAACGTACATTGCTGTTTACAGGAGATCTCGGTCGTTTTGACAGACCCATTCTACGCGATCCGGATCTTTCTTCAAGACCGGATTTTCTTATAACGGAGAGTACCTATGGCGGCAGGAATCACGAGCCTCAGAAAAAATCGCTTCTTGAACTGGAGCATGTGATAAAGAGAACCGCCCGGCGGGGCGGTAAGGTTGTTATTCCGGCGTTCAGTGTGGGAAGAACACAAGAAGTTCTTTACTTTTTAAACCTGCTGCTTATAGCGGGCAGATTACCAAAAATTCCGGTTTATGTAGATTCTCCTCTGTCTTTCAACGCTACGGAAGTATTCAAGTTGCATCCGGAAGTCTATGACAAGGAACTTCGTGATCTTCTGTATGCCGGTCACAGTCCATTTCAGTTTGGAAGTCTCCACTTTGTTCAGAATGTACGGGAGTCAAAAGCTATTAACACGATGAAAGAACCGATGATCATTATCTCCGCCTCTGGAATGTGCGAGAACGGCAGAATCCGACATCACCTCAAAAACAACATTACTGACCCGCGGAACACCGTTGTTCTTGTAGGATTCATGGCTGTTCATACACTTGGTCGAAAGATTGGTGAGCGTAGAAAAACTGTAAACATTTTCGGTGAACCCTATGCTCTTAATGCTGAGATTGTGGATATTGACGGTTTCAGCGCCCATGCGGATTCTGATGCTTTGATGAGATTTTTCAATGCTGTAAGTGAGAATGTCAAACAGGTGGCCGTTGTCCATGGTGAAGAAAAGTCCGCCGATGCCCTGGCTGCTTTGATTACTCGGGACAGTCACGCTGAGGTTGTTATTCCAGCCCCCGGAGACTCTGTGTACATAAATGGAACAATTTAGCCTGGCTTGATTATATTTGGGGCATACGGAAACCTGTCTCAATAAATATGGAGTAATTTATGATAATTCTGAATATTCTTCTTGCGTCTGTAATTTCTGTTATCGGTTTCTCGCCGGAGTTTCAGCCTCCATCATGCGGTATTGGGGCTGAGACAGCAGGTGGTGGCGTCAGAGCGTTCTCCATGGGAGGCGTGTCCGCCGGAGTGCCGGATTCCAACATGGTCTCCACGGCAAATCCCGCCGCGTCTGCCTGGACCGTCAGGACAGGGCTTTCCTGGGGTACGAAGTTTCGGGATACTGAGGATCTAACATGGTCCGGCGCATCAGCTTTTCCCGATGTATCGATGATAATACCTTTCCCGCTTGGTTTGCAGTTCTCTGCGTTTCTGAGCAATCGTTCCCGGATAAACCGGGAAGACGCGGTTGTTTATGACAATGGTTCAGGCACGATCAAGTGGACTGGCGGATCAGGCGAATCATATCTTGGTCTGACGACAAGAGTGTCGAACCATCTGGCCTTCTCTCTCGGGGGAAAATGCTTTTTCGGCTCTGCTATGGGAGACGCGGTAACTTCTCCGGATAATCCAGGCCACACTGTGATCTTATCCAGCAGTTACAGAGATGATCTCTCCTTCTCACCATCCTGGGGCCCGGCCTTTGGAGCCTTTTGGGATACCAGATACATATCCGCCGGGTTCTCCATTGTTACAGACAGGTCCGGTGACATTGATGTACAAAGAACTTACATGGGTAATTCCTCAGCAGATACAAGTTTTCACTACACTGTTCCAGGCGAGTTCTCCGCTGGAGTTTCAGCACAAGTACATCCCCGACTTCTGCTTGGTGTGGATTTCTTTGCGCGGAAAGCCCTGAATATTCTGGACAGCACCACAGAAAAGGGTAACTATATAGCTTCCGGTCTGGAATTTACACCTGGGATGGGATTTCGTATCAGAGGTGGTTTCAGAGCTATTGATGGTTTGTGGAGAGACGGGGCCTCCAGATATTCCGGCGGTATAGGATATCTCATTGCAGGGGGCAGGGCCTCATTTGATATTGGGGCAAGCTATGAAACCTGGGGAGCAGACGAATCGGAAACGGTTGTCTTCGCGTCAATCCGGACATCAGAAAATTGGTTGGGACGGTAGTTATTGTTCCTGCCAGAATGGAGTCTACCCGACTTCCGGGTAAACCTCTGGCAGATATCTGCGGTCGGTCAATGATTCTCAGGGTTCTTGATGGCGCTTCAAGAGCTAACCCCGACCGTCTTGTTGTTGCCACGGATTCCAGGTTGATCGAAGAAGAAGTTTTGTCCGCTGGATACGAGGCTGTTGTGACGGGGCCTGCCGCCAGTGGAACTCAAAGGGTGCATATGGCATGGAAAATTCTTGGACAACCCGGCCAGCGTATCATCAATCTTCAAGGAGATGAACCATTTATACAACCCGGCTGGGTTGAAGCGCTTGCAGGTCAGGAAATGCTTCCGAACTCCGTTGTTACTCTCGCCAGAAGAATTCCAGCGGATTCAGGAGCAGATCCGTCAGTTGTTAAAGTTGTCATGAATTCCGAAGGAGAAGCTCTCTATTTTTCACGGAGTGCCATTCCCTGGGGCGCTGATTTTTTGTATCATCATGTGGGAGTTTACTGTTTTACTCCTGAAAGCCTTTCTGTCTGTGCCGGTTCACCTCCAGGAAAACTTTCGCTTCAAGAAAAACTTGAGCAGCTTGGCTGGATGGAGAATGGTGTAAAAATCAAAGTTGTTACCGGTAACTGGAACGCGATGGGGGTAGACACTCCCGACGATCTGGAGGAGGCTCGAAAGTGGTTCAGAGATTATTAGATACCGGTCTTCCTGTTTTTATTCTGGGACCTTGCGGAATTGAATCCGAGGAACTCGTACTTACCACAGCCGCTTTTGTTGACGGACTGCGAAGCAAGTACAGGGACAGAGCCGTGTTTATTTTTAAAAGTTCTTTTCTAAAGGACAACAGAACTTCTGAGGGTTCCTGGGCTGGCCCTGGAATAGAGGAGGGGCTCAGGATACTGGAAAAGGCCGGGCTGGAATTTAATCTTCCTCTCATTACCGATGTTCATGTCGCGCCTCAGGCTGCGCCTGCGGCAGAGGTATGCGATATGCTTCAAATACCTGCTTTTCTATGCCGTCAGACATCTCTGCTGGAGGCAGCAGGCAGAACCGGTATTCCTGTGAATGTTAAGAAGGGCCAGTTCATGTCACCCGAGAACATGAAAGGTGCCGTGGATAAACTTCGCGTTGCCGGTTGTCCTTCTACTTTCCTTACCGAGCGGGGCAGCTTTTTCGGTTACGGTGATCTTGTGGTGGATATGCGGTCTTTAACGGTGATGAATGGTTTCTGCGATGGTGTTATTATGGATCTTACCCATTCACTTCAAAAACCGGGGGCTGCGGGAAGATTTACGGGAGGAGACAGAACATTCGCCTTGCAGATGGCCCG
>JAUVJW010000171.1 GCA_030596465.1 Candidatus Fermentibacteraceae bacterium
ATCCCAAAAAGATAGCCATTCCTCTTTCTCTCCCGGAGAATCACTGGCTACTGTCCAGAAATTTGAGTCATTGTCTACAAATAATACTCTTCCGTCGGGAAGAGCGACAAGCGACTTGACATAATCATTGATACCAGAGGTCAAAAACACCGGCTGAGATGCCAGAAATGCAAATATCACTATTCCAGTCATTGCAACCTCCCGTCCTTTGTGTTGTTTAGATACTCCGTTATTATAGTCCTGGATCCAATCTGTGTAAAAGACCCGTGGTTCCGTTCTTCCCGGCATCCCGAACAGGATTCGAACACAGATTGATTGATCTGTAAAGTCGGTACTTCAGTCTCAGATTGTGATACAACACTTTAATGAAAACCCTTCCTTGCATGCCGTCAAACACAATCACAAACTATACAGATGATCCAACGGCATAAAAGACTGCGAGTTCCATGATTCCCTAGCTTACCAGCATCGCCTTGGCAAAGCGACCATGGAATTTCCCCACGGCCTTGGCCAGATGAAGGCTGAGTACAATAAGCATCGCACCTGCCGCCATCACAAAAGGCATTGCGTAGAACGGAACCCATACATCTGGACCGATAACCGGCTCGTGGAATATGTATTGAATAACCGGCGCTCCAATGAAAGATAGTGCTACACTGAAAAGCGTGACAATCAGAGTGAAGTAAATAATGCCCAGCGGCATCATCAGAAACATATAGATCGTGGTGGTCCAGGTGCTTCTGGCAGAAAAAATCATCTTGAACTTGTTCCACCAGTTCTGACCTTCTCCGGGAGTTATGGCTCTTCTGGGCATTCGCACCCCAAGTAGAGCCTCTACTATTCTACCCTCCGCAAAACCGATACCCCTTATGGAAAGCAGAAAGAGAAGGGAAACAGGAATTCCAATGATGAGCACGATAAGCCCCAGGGAAACAGAAAGACCAGTGACTACCCAGGTGAAGTAGGCGGTTCCTGTAACCAGAGAGAGTATCAAGTAAAGACAAGCTGCCCATGCCCTGGGTTCAGTAATCACAAAAAAGAATCCCCTTCTGTCCCGGTTCTCCAGCCCGGCAAATACAGGTGTTGTTATCTCCTCGATTCCCGAATATTGCTCAAGTATATCCTCAACTGTTCCGTACTTTCCAATGATTTCCTGAATCAGTTCACCCTTGTCTGCATCGGGCCTCTCTTCGGTTTCTACCTGCAGGGCGGTGGTAAGATGATCCTCCGCATCTGCCAGCGCATCTTGAATTGTGGATCGATCAAGCTCCTGCAACGCATCTCGAAGGTCATCAAGGTATTTTTCAATGTGTTTGTTCATGGATATCTCCTCCAAGAATTCTGTTCATCAGGGCACATGTGCTTTCCCATAGATTCTGCCACCTCTCAAGGGCCTCCCTGCCCGAATCGGTAATAGTGTAATACCTTCTGGGAGGACCTGACACCGAGGGTTCAACCCGGCTGACAAGAAGCCCGTTCTTTTCAAGAGACTTGAGTACAGGGTATAAAGCTCCCTGCTTAATCAGTTGAATGTCTTCGTCATTGCCCGACATTTCCTTTGCGATTCTGTAACCGTACATCGGCTCATCCGCCCGTGCGAGAATAGCGAGCAATGCGAGAGATGTTGTGCCGGAACTGAGTTCCCTGCTAAACTTTCTATCAACAATTCTATTTTCACTCAATTTAATCCTCCTTTCGCACTGTAAGTTCAACCGCAAATCAAGACAAATACTACTACATACTTTATACTAGTGTCAAGTTAGCACTATCACCAACTGAACTCTACCTCCCCGCCACACTTCATAAATCCATTGTATTCGTTTATAATTCCTCCATTAAATACCATTGAATCAGGGCTTGACCTTCAAGGGAATGGGTACAATGTAAAGGTATAGTTTGTTAACTCCGTCCCCACCGAAAGGCCAGAATTGACAGTAAACGAAGGGCATCTAAAGTTCGCGGATCTTCTTAGAAACTCTGATGGCAATCTATCTTCATTGCTCTCTCTTTTTAAGAATACACTCATTTTCATATTCGACGCTGATGGCCGTTTCACATTCGGACACAGCGACTCAGAAACCGGTCTCCTCCTCAACCCGGATGAATTTATTGGGAGATCTGTGGCCGATATTCTTCCCGCGGAAGTAGCTGCGCCTTTTGAAGAAGCCTTTAATAAAAATCTTCTTGGCGAAATGTCAGAATTCAACTACAAACTGGATATGGAAACGCGTACAGGATGGTTCAAAGCGACTTGCTCCCCCGTATTCCGGAAGGGTGTTTTCGATGGCTCTCTCGCAGTTGTCAGAGAAGTTACAAAAGAAAAAGAATCAACTCTGGCCTTGCAAAGAAGTGAAGAAAATTACAGAACACTGGTGGAGATGGCTACTGTTGCAATAGTGATAATTACCGATGGGAAATTTGCCTATGTAAATCCGGTAACCTGTGAAATATCCGGATACACAAAGGAAGATCTTCTTTCAAAATACTTTATTGACTTCATAGCACCATCCGAGCGGCAGAGAGTACAGCAAATCCATTCAGAGCGAATTTTAGGTGAAGAGGTACCAGTCTCTTATGAAACTAAAGTTATCTCGAGAGATGGAAGCATTCTAGATGTTGAAATGAACCTGCAAATCGTTGAATATCAGGGCAGGATATCTGTACAGACACTCATGCGGGATATCAGCATGAAAAAGCAATTAGAGAGTAAAAGGCTGGCTATTCAGGAAACACTGCAGGAAAAAGTAGCAGAAAGAACGGCCGAACTTGAAAAATATCGTGAGCACCTTCAAGAGATTGTTGGTGAAAGAACAACCAGACTGAGAAATACAGTAAGCCTTCTTCGGCTCGAGATTGAAGAAAGAATAGTTGCCGAGGAACGGGCGGAACACCTCAAACAGATCCTCAAAGCAATCAGAAGCATCAACCTTCTGATAACAAAGGAGACCGATGCTCAGGCTCTAATTAATGGAACATGCATGAATCTTGTTGAGGCGAGGGGTTATAAAGATGCCTGGGTATTTCTGGTAAACCAGGACGGCTCATACACGACAGCATCCGAGACCAGATACGGTGAAGATCTGGAATCCCTGAAAGACAATCTTATGCAAGGTTGCTATACACCATGTATTAACAAATCTTTGAGTATGAAAAAACCATGGGTTTCCGATCTTGCACGAAGTATCTGCTTTGACTGCCCCCTGAAACCTGACTCGGATAAGCCCCGGCATATCATGTCATGCAGGCTTGAATGCCATAAAAGAATATTCGGTACTCTCACCGTTACAAGTCTCGGTTCAATACCGCCGGATAGTGAAGAAGTTGGATTATTCACAGAGGTCTGTGATGACATCGCCTTTGCCCTGGACAGCATAGAACACAAAAGAGCAAGGAAACTGGCCGCCATAGCTCTCGCCGAGAGTGAGAACAGGTACAAAGCACTTTTTGAGAACTCCGGTATTGCCATCCTGTTCATGGAAGAAGATATAATACTTGACTGCAATGCAAAAGCCGCTGAAGTTTTCGGATGCAGTAAAAGTGATCTGACTGGGATACGCCCGTACAAACTGTCTCCGCAGAAACAGCCGGACGGAAGACTCTCTCCTGAAAAAGGCATGGAAAAAATCCAGTCAGCTATCCATGGCAAACCTCAGCACTTCCGATGGATTCACTCCAGAATAAGCGGTGAAGAATTTCCATCGGAAATCAGCTTAAACGCCGTTAATATTGGCGGTAAGAACTACATTCAAGCCTTTGTAAATGACATAACCTCAAGGGAAGAAGCCGAAAACGCTCTTCGGCTGAGTGAGAAAAACTATAGGTCTCTTTCCAACAATGTACCGGTTGGAATTTTCAGGAGTGACCCTACCGGCGAAGGTACTCTTCTTGCTCTTAATCCAATGATGGCAACCATGTTTGGATATGATTCTCAAGATGATCTGCTTCAGGAAAATCCCGAAGTTCTGTATATCAACACTGAGTCAAGATTGTCATTTCTAAGTAAATTGAATACCGGTGGTGTGATTGAAAACTATGAAACACTGATGCGAAAAAAAGATGGCTCTCAGTTCTGGGCATCAATTTCTGCAAGATTCCTTGCGGAAGATGATGAAAACCACTCCTGTATGATTGACGGCATTGTAACAGATATCTCCGAGAGTAAATTACATGAAGAAAACCTTCGCAAAAGTCTGGATAGTTTTAAGAAAGCTATTGAAGGAACAGTTTCCGCTATGAGTCTGCTTGTAGAAATGAAAGATCCATATACTTCCGGGCATCAGAAGGGTGTGGCCCTGCTTGCATGCGCCATCGGTCGAGAGATGGGACTGGATGACTACACCATTGATTGTCTAAGAATTGCCAGCACTCTTCACGACCTTGGTAAGCTCAATGTTCCGCTGGAAATTCTCAACAAACCCGGACCGCTGAATGAATTCGAAATGGATTTTCTCAAAACCCACCCCGGAGCAGGCTACGATATATTGAAAGCTGTCGAATTCCCATGGCCCATCGCAGAAGTCATTTATCAGCATCATGAGAGACAGAATGGATCAGGTTACCCAAGAGGTCTCAAGGGTGACGAAATCATGATTGAAGCAAGCATAATCGCCGTTGCCGATGTTGTGGAGGCCATTGCCTCCAGAAGACCATACCGGGCAAGCCAGGGGGTCGATGTAGCCCTTGAAGTCATCATGAAAGGAGCCGGTACCTTCTTCAAAGTCGAGGTTGTTGACTGCTGTCTCAGGCTATTCAATGAAAAAGGATTTACCCTGATAGATCATGACAAGTATAGTGCAAGAGCCAATTCTATTCTCTGATTAAAACACGATTACTTTCCGGAATCAGCCTCCACTGACACAATATTAATATCAAAA
>JAUVJW010000134.1 GCA_030596465.1 Candidatus Fermentibacteraceae bacterium
ACCGGGAAGCCGGTAGACATGGGGGACATGGTTGTTGTCTCGGTGGATCGAGGCGAAGATATGGGCAGAGTGGTTGCCAAACTGCCGCCGTGCGGAAGTAATATGGACAAAATTGAGGGTAACTTTCTCCGAATATCAACAGACATTGACATGGAAAAGTTCAGAGCAAACCGTGACTTCGAAAAGGAAGTGCTTCAGCATTGCGCAACACGGGTAAAGGTTCGGAATCTTGATATGCGCCTCACCGATTGCGAAGCGCAACTTGACAGAAACAGAATACGGATATTTTTTACAGCGGATCAGAGAACCGATTTCAGGGGGCTTGTTCGTGATATGGCATCTGCGTACAGAGCCAGAATCGAGATGCGCCAGATCGGTGTCAGAGATGATGCCAAGTACAAAGATGGCGTGGGAATATGCGGCAGACAGTTGTGCTGTGCCGGTTTCCTGAATGAGTTTAAGTCTGTAACACTTAAATCAGTAAGAGATCAGCATTTATCCCCTAATCCCAGTAAGGTATCAGGTGCGTGCAGTCGTCTCATGTGCTGCCTGGAATACGAGACTGAATTTTACCGCAGGGCAGCGAAAACATTTCCCAGAGGAGGTCTCAGGTTAAGGGTGAACGGTTTACAGGCATTAGTCAAAGAAGTTGATATTTTCAAAGAAACCGTTACTCTTCTGTGGGAGGGAAGCGGAGAAGAAGAAATTCTGCAAATAGAGGATTTTCACAGAAGGCGAACCATGACTGCTTTACCGGTGTCTCCTTCCGCGGAGAATAGTAGCAGTTCCAACTCAGATTCCCATGTAAAACCGAAACAGAGACCAAGGCAAAAACCGGGGGCCGAGCCAGGACCGGGAGAGGATACTGCAGTTCTGTCCGGAGAGACCATCGAGAAAACGGAGAAAAAAAGCAGAAACAGGGGTCGCTCCAGATACAGACGAAAAACCGGCAAAAGAGAAGAGAGGAAAAACTGATGTCCCGATACATGGTAACCAGCGCACTTCCTTATGCAAACGGTCCAAAGCATCTTGGACATCTTGCCGGAGCCTATCTTCCTGCGGACATCTATGTAAGATACATGCGGATGCGCGAACAGGACATTCTATTTTGCTCGGGAACCGATGAGCATGGAGTTCCAATTACAATTGCAGCAGAAAAGATGGGAATCACTCCTTTGGAAGTTGTGGACAAGTACCACGCCATTATAGCCGATGATTTCAAAAGATTCGGAATCAGCTTTGATAATTTTTCCAGAACCACCCGTCCTGAGCACATCAAATTTGCTCAGAGTGTTTTCCTGGAGCTGCTTGAAAAAGGACACATCGTTCCCCGTGACATGAAACAGCTTTACTGTCCCGAATGCAAGCGATACCTGCCGGACAGATACATCAACGGTACCTGTCCCAAATGCGGTTCAGAAGACGCTCGGGGCGATCAGTGTGAGAGTTGCGGCACATGGACCGAGCCATTTGAATTGATAGAACCCAGATGCGGAATCTGCGGCGCAATTCCAGAGACAAGAGATACCAGACACTGGTTCCTGCTTCTGGACCATTTTCAGAAGTGGCTTGAGGGATGGCTCGGGGCGCAATCCAACTGGAAAACGAATGTGCTTAAGTATTGCTACAGCTGGCTGGGTGATGGCCTTCGTGAAAGAGCAATAACCAGAGATCTTGCATGGGGTGTTCCAGTTCCTCTGGAAGAAGCAAAGGGTAAGGTTCTGTATGTCTGGTTTGAAGCCGTGCTGGGATACATAAGCAGTACGAAGGAGTATTTCAGAAAAGCAGGGAGAGACCCGGAGGAGTGGAAAAAGTACTGGCAGGATCCGGACGCCCGACTTGTCCAGTTCATAGGCAAGGACAACATTGTTTTTCACTGCATTATTGAACCCTCACTTCTGCATGTGCTGGGGGACTTTATATTGCCCTGGAATGTACCAGCCAATGAGTATTTGAACATTTCAGGACAGAAATTTTCTACAAGCCGTGGTACCGGAATCAGCATGGGACACTATCTTGATCATTTTGATCCGGATCCCATGCGTTATGCTCTTTCGGTGAATGCGCCGGAAAACAGAGATTCGGATTTTTCCTGGACTGAATACCAGTCACGGAACAACGAGCTTGCTGATGTTCTGGGAAATTTCATCAACAGAACTTTAAAGTTCACTGCAAGTAAGTTTGACAACAGGGTGCCTGCCGCTGAGCTGGATATGACACTTTTCAATAAGACAGGTGAGGCTGCAGAAGAGATTGCTGAGCTTATGGAATCATTCAAGTTCAAGAAAGCCATAGGCGTGGCCATGGAATTAGCCAGAGAAGGCAACAGGTATTTTGATAACGCCAAACCATGGAAGTCTTTGAAAGCAGATCCGGATCAGTGCGCAATAACAGTGGCCACCTGCTTGAATCTCTGTGCTTCGCTTGCTGTAATATTTGAACCGTTTATCCCGTTTTCCGCGAAGAAGACCCGGAAAATGCTGGGGCTGGAAGATTTGAAATGGTCTGATGCCGGAACCGCTCTTCTGAAGTATGGTCATAAACTGGGCACTGCAGAAATCCTGTTCAAAAAGCTTGAAGATGGTTTCGAAAAGATCATGAATAAACCTGAAGAACCTGTCGAAGTTGAGCGGGAAGAAACTCAGGTTGATTTTGAAGACTTCATGAAAATAGAGTTCAAGGTGGGCAGGATTCTAACTGTTGAGGATATCAAGAAAGCTAAGAAACTGTATAAAATAGAAGTAGATACAGGAGATAAGGTAAGAACTGTTGTTGCCGGCATGAAGAAGTACTACACAAAAGACGAGCTTCAGGGTCGTCTGGTTGCAGTGGTTTGCAATCTGAAGCCTGCGAAACTTTGCGGTGTTGTAAGTCATGGAATGCTTATGGCCAGCGATGGTGAATCCGGAGTGTTTCTGCTTGAACCGGGTTCAAACGCGAAACCCGGAGACACAATCCGTTAGGAGCCCGTGAAGAAAATCCTGGTTTCTCTCCACGATGTTACACCGGTGATGTTTGACCGTTCCCGGCGGTTAACTGACATGATCATGAAGAGGACCGGTTCAAACTTCACCATGCTGGTTGTACCCGATTATCATTTAGAGGGCAGAATTGACAGGCATCCGGAATTTTGTTCCTGGCTTCGCGGGTTGAACGACGCCGGTGTTGAAATCGCTCAGCATGGGTTGTATCATCTTGACAGCCAGGAAAAGTTTTCCCTGAAAGGCAGGCTTTTCACCAAAGGCGAGGGTGAGTTTCTTTCCCTTTCCCGGGGTGACGCAAAGGAGAGGATTGAAGAAGGCTACAAGATAATGTCAGATGTACTGGGAGGGACTCCTGCAGGATTTACGGCTCCGGCATGGCTGTACAGTAATGGAACCAGAAAGGCGTTGAAAGGTTTTCCCTTTAAGTGGATCGAGTACCGGTGGGCCATTCAATATGCGGACGGTGTCAGGTACACTGTTCCAGCAGTGGTTTTTGCCACTCGTACTTTGTGGAAGAGGTTGTGCAGTGCATTCTGGTCCTCAGCCGGGCCTGTTGCGTTTTCGGGAAACAGTATTTTCCGGCTGGCTCTTCATGTAAGAGACCTGCCCGACCTTGAGAAACCCGTGGTTAGAGCATTAAACAGCTCGACCGGCGGTAGAACCTGTATTAGATGCGCCGACCTGGCGCAGGAATGATTCCGTATTGGTTTCTGTTTAGCCATATTGATGGTATACAACAGGATGGGTTTGGAAACGGAATTGCGTACTTTGAAGGCAAACGAAAGGTAAAAATAGATGCTGTTTCAAATGATGTACGACATGAATCCTGGTATTCTTATAATTTTTGCTGCCTTTATTCTTGGAATGATTGCCAGATCACGGGTTAATTCCACATTCAATCATTACAGCAGAGTACGAAATGGTCTAGGTCTTACGGGTGTTTCCATGGCAAGAAGTATTCTGGACAACTACGGTCTTGCAAACATTAATATTGAAAAGGTTCAGGGAAAGCTCACTGATCACTATGATCCCAGATCAAAGACCCTCAGGCTTTCCAGTGGTGTTTATGCCAGCGACTCAGTTGCCGCCATAGGCATTGCCGCCCACGAAGCCGGTCATGCGGTTCAGCACGCCATGGGGTATGCCCCGCTGAAGTTCAGAACCGCACTGGTTCCAGTCGCTAATCTTGGCAGTAAGATGTTGTTTCCACTCCTTATAGGTGGATTTTTCTTCCGAATGACTAATCTTATTTATGTTGGAGCAGCTCTTTATGGCGCAGCTCTACTGTTCCAGTTAGTGACTCTTCCAGTTGAATTCAATGCCAGCGCCAGGGCTGTCGAGTGGCTTGAGAAGGAGAGGGGTTTTCCCCCTTCCGATGTGGCAGGAGTGAAGAAGGTTCTCACTGCGGCTGCTTTAACCTATGTTGCCAGTGCTCTGGCTGCCATCGGGCAGATGCTCTGGCTGCTTCTCGCGGGAAGAAGGAGATAAATATATCATGTTATTGGAAATGCCCTTAGTTCTTGTTATGGTATTTTTCAGCGTGGTCTGCCATGAAATCGCTCACGGATACACCGCGTACAGACTGGGCGATCCTACAGCCTCCAGAATGGGACGGCTCTCGTTCAATCCAATTGTGCATATAGACCCGTTGGGAACAATCATACTTCCCGCGCTTCTTCTTTTGATGAAATCTCCTTTTCTTTTTGCGTGGGCAAAACCAGTTCCTGTGAATCCCGCTTACTTCAGAGATCCTAAAAAGGGAATGATGCTTGTAGCCATGGCCGGGCCAGCGGCAAATCTTGCAATTGCTGTTTTGCTCAGCGTACTTCTCTATCTTGCGGGAGGAATACTTCCAGCATTTTTTGCCAGGACCTTTGCTTATGTTTCACTGATTAATATCATGCTTATGGTTTTCAATCTGCTTCCTGTTCCCCCCCTTGACGGCAGCAGAATTGTTGCCCGTTTTCTTAAGGGAGAAGCCCTCTGGCGGTACATGAAGCTGGAACGGTTTGGGATGTTCATAGTGTTCGGTCTTCTTTTCACCGGTGTTATTTCCAGCATACTCTACCCTGCAATGAACCTGGCCGTCAGGCTTCTGGATCTCGCGCCGTACTTGCGTTAGGAGTTGTTATGTCTCTGCTTATTCTTTTGCTGATCGCCGGTGTATATGATGAAACACCGATTACAAGAAACCTGGATACGGATTTCGTGCCCGGTACTTATGCCGAGTACCGAGCCGAACAACCGGTATTTACGGAACTCCGGGTAACACCCGTAAGTGGTGAGGTAAGGGGTACAGACTTTCTCATTGTAATGGAAGAACACATGTCCGACAGTCTTAACCCGGCTCTTATTGATCAGTGGCTTACTGATATTCAGAGCGAGGGTAACACAGCGTCGGCTGTTGAAATTACTTATGCCGAGCCTGCTGAGATTAGAGCATGGCTCGCGGATTTGTACGCTGATGGTCTTGAGGGTGTTGTATTTGTCGGCGATATTCCTGTCCCATGGTCTTGCATTGTTGATAACGATTCAAGGTCTAACGAAACATTCCCAAGTGACTATTTCTACATGGATCTTGATGGTATCTGGGAAGATAACTGGATCGGCTATCCGGGAAGTGGAACAGCCGGCCAGGATAGTATTTATGACGGGTGGAGCGGCGATCTTTTTCCGGAGATATATACGGGCAGAATAACAACCAGTGTACTTATTCTGGGAGATGAATACGATTTGATAGAGGCTTACCTCACCAGGCTTCATGAATGGCGGCTTAGCGGAGACCCTGATCCTCACGCGCTTTGCTATGTTGATGATGACTGGGCAAACTGGGGTAACAGCTATCGTTCAGCTATGGAGAACCTGTATGATGATGTCGAGCTGGTGAATCTGCCGGTCAGCGCAACCAA
>JAUVJW010000197.1 GCA_030596465.1 Candidatus Fermentibacteraceae bacterium
CGAATCCTCCTGAATTACAGGCAATAGTGTTCCAGATCGTAGGACGGCCTCTCTGAGAGATATTTGTAAGTCCCATGAAATCAGAATTAGTAAGAGAGCCTGAACCAATTGATACCATGGATGTGCTGCCATGACCTGCATGGTTCACAAACTGCATTCCGGTGTTCAGCATGGCCATTGTCGCTGCGTAGCTCTGTGTACCTGTATCCTGATAAAGCTTTGTAATTGTCCAGTACGAAGGAGTATAGAGAGTGTCAACCTTCTCCTTGCCTGCAGATCCAGGACAATAGGGGCTGCTCCAGAGAACTTCTGTGGTAAAGCCCATTGAATTGTACCAGTCATCAGTGTCCGGGCTGTTCTCCCAGGCAATAACTTTGTTGACGAATATCTCTGCTTCAGACACGGTCTCCACAGATGCTCGACCAAGAATGTAGTCAGGATGATAGTCGATGTTGTCCACACCGTTAAGTTCTCCCCATATCCCGTTTCCGTTCAGATCCCAGGCATCAACGCCAGGTGCTGTATCGTTCATGTCCTGGTAATAGAGATCGGCAGCCGGATCCCCTTCATATCCTTCAGCGGTTGCATAGCAGTTTCTGTGAGGAACCCCCGGGCTGTCTCCGGCAAGAAGAATATAGGTGGGAGGAGAATCCTGATAAATATCCTGAAGGAAAAAACGAAGCTTCTGCGCGTCATCAACACCGGAGTACATATCCGTGATGTAGGACATATCCACTATTTTTGATGGAATTCCCTTCATTGTCTTCCACTCCGCAAGTGGCTCAAAAGCCGATGCCAGCTCATCATCAGCGATTATCAAATATTCACCCCATGGAAGATCAGTTGTGGGAGAATTATGACTGGCAGGAATGTCCGCCGGGTTGATTACTGAAGTTGTTACTATTTGAGAAGCCAGAATTGTTCCAGTCATACCCCGTAAGGGTATACCTGTATGCAAAGCTTCAAAATGATAGTAAAGCTCTAAATCCATACTTATTGCCCAATCAAGTTTTTTGCTTTCAGAATCCCACGAGACCGGGTTAATCACAATGTCAGCAACTGGATACCCCATCAGGGTACCCTGCCCTTCCAGTTTGATCGACATGATTACATTTTTGGAAAAAGCTTCCGCGTCAGCGGGTGTTATACAAAAATCCCCGAATCCTGAAATTGGAACACCGGCCTGTGCAGCCATTGGTTCATAATTATATGAAAGAGGAATGGTATTCGTTCTGACGATCTTTATGCTGTCTGCAACAGCTCCTGGCGGAAGAGCAACTGTAAGTGGTACACGGGGAAACAACGGTGTCCCGGGTCTGCCAACAGAAGGGGCACCCGCCATAACTATTCTATTCCCCAGTGGTGTCTCAAGAATTCGTGGTGTTTCTTCGGGCAACCAGTTCAGATTTAGTATTCCACCCAGAAGAGAAATTGCGAGAAGAACAGAACTCATGTTAAACCTCCATAAACACTACAAGTGAATTTCTTCCAGTTAGCTGCTCTAATAAAACTTTTATAATAATTGTGAGAGGAACGGCGAGAAATACTCCAAGAAGCCCCCAGATGTAACCCCAGATGATCACACAAAGCAGAATTGTCACTTTTCCTATGGGAAGTACATCGCCAAAGTAATTGGGCTCTATAACATTTGAAACAAGGTTGTTTATAACAAGAACAACCAGGGCGGTAATGATGCCAAACTGTATTCCCCGAACAGACATAACATACAAGGCTATCATTGCCCCTGCCGCCAGAGATCCAAAAAATGGGATGAAGTTAAATACCATTGCCGTTGTTCCCCAGATGATTGCTTCATCAGCCTGAAAGCCCATGACAATCAGCGTGACTCCTATAATCAGACCTGTAAGCGCACTGGTTACAAGCTTTGCAAGAAGATACTTCCTTGGAATTCTCTCGACTCCACCAATTAATTTCCGGTATCTGACATGAGTTTCCGTATCCATTGTCTTGATTTTTTTAGAGAAAAGTCTTCTTCCATTTACCATGAAAACTGTCAGCATTATAATTATCACCGCATCAAAAAGACCGCTGGAGACCGACCCGACAAGCCCTGCTGCCGTAGGTATCATAGCGGAAAGAGATATTGAAAAATCGTCAACTACAGAAGAGGGCGTTTCCGTTGCCTGAAGAACAGTATCTGCTTGAACCGGAAGCTGTTCAAGCTGATCCATACCAAGACGACTGTAAACATCCGGAATCCATTCTGTCTGAGCATTTTCTACAAATTCAACTACTGGAGTCACCACATTGCTGACCATGTCCTCTTTTCTGCTTATCATCATACTCATTGTTCCATAGATCAGAAAGAAAAATACAGACATCAGGGAAATAGCCATGATCAGTACCAGGGCTGTACCAATAACATCCGCCAGTCCGGATTGGCTCTTTTCAGTTCTTCTGCGGAATTTTTTAAACATTCGTCTGAGAATACCGTCAACCCACCTGGTTGTGTGCTTCACTGTGGGAGATATCAGAAGGGCAAAGAAACCCGCAATTGCTATTTTTACAAATATAGGAGCACCCAGTTTCATGATAACAGCAATAATAAGAATGGAAACAATACTCACGGAGGCCTTGAATAGATCAGGCTTTTTCTCATTCATATTTCAACTCCATATATTTCCGGTCTTCTGTCTTCAAGACATGCGATACGCTTTCTCACACTGTCCACCTCATTCATATTTACACTGTAGTCTCTTACATTTTCGTCTACATCAATCCAGTTCAGCATCTTTCCAGAAGGTGAAACAATACCCCCGCCACCTCTGAATCTGACGCCGAGATGATCACCGCCGAGATTACATCCCACAAAGAAAATCTGAGCCTCTCCGGCTCTGGCTCTGAGGAAACTCCGAAAGAGTTCAAGCCTGGATTCCGGCCACTGCGCCGGAAGAAAGATGATCCTGGCACCGTTCAGTGCGAGCCTGCGGAACAATTCGGGAAACCTCAGGTCATAGCAGACTGAAGCTCCGGCTGTAACTCCCCTGATTTTAAACACTCCGGAAGGAATACCCTCTGTAAAAGCAGAATCCTCGCCCATGTTTTTGAAGAGATGAGCCTTTTCGGTGGTGTGTATGAGTTTCCCGTTACTGTCCCACACAGGAAGCATGTTAATAATTCCCCTATCGGTCTTTACTGGAAATGTTCCTCCAACAACGGATATGCCCAGCCCGGAGGCAGCTTCCGCCAGGGGCGAATTTTTTAAATCCTGGATTGTTATTGCATACTCAGCAATTCTGTCAAGAACAAACCCAATGGTAAACAGCTCCGGCAGAACGATTACATCAGGCTTTGGCGACAACTCCGCCGAATGGATGGCTCGATCCATACAACTGTTCCAGTCCCCTTTAATCGGCAGTTCGGCAATTCTGATGATCACAGCCAGCCTCCATTCCGTGAACACCGAATATAGATATTGTTTTCCTCTGCCGCATTGAGGTCATCCCTTTGTATAATTCATTGTTCGACAATTTCTTAAATTCATCAACCGGTTCGAAAGGCGGAATAATGACAGCTATCAGCAAAAGATGCGCAGGCATGCAGGCTTCCCCCATAAGAAAGCTTGTTCCCCTGGCAAACGCGGCAAAAGCTCGCGGAACCTCCGTTTACCACCTCAATATCGGACAACCTGACATCCCGACTCCACCAGGCTACTGGAATGCCCTGAAAGACAATCTCCCGGATGTGCTTGCCTATGGCCCCAGCCAGGGACTTCTTACTCTCAGAAAGGCCATTTCCACCTACTACTCCCGATCTGGAATCAGCATTAACACGGATGAAATCATTATCACCACAGGCGGTTCAGAAGCTGTTTTCTTCGCTTTTATGGCCACCTGCGACCATGGTGATGAAGTCATATGCTTTGAACCCTTTTACACCAACTACAATGGCTTCGCCACTATGGCAGGTGTAAAACTTGTTCCTGTCACCAGTAAGTGCGAAAACGGATTCCACCTTCCTGAGTC
>JAUVJW010000029.1 GCA_030596465.1 Candidatus Fermentibacteraceae bacterium
AGGCCATGGAGCTCCTTGACGACAGAACCGAGATAATGCTTCTTTCCGATCACGGCTTTGCTCCGTTCCGCAGAAGTTTCAACCTTAACTCTTTCCTGGCCGCGGAGGGATTCGCTGATATTTCATCGCCTTACGAACGGAACAATGATATGTACGCCTGTCTGGACTGGAGTAAAACAGGCGCGTACGGCCTTGGGCTTAACGGTCTTTACATCAATCAGGCAGGCCGTGAAAAGAACGGGGTTGTCACCCTCGCGGACAAGAGAAATCTCATGGAAAATCTGAAAGCCTCTCTGGAATCTGCTGTTGATCCTCTGACAGGTGACAAACCTGTGAAAAACCTCTTCATTCTTGAAGACAACTACCCGGGTCTTGAAATGCCTCCATGGGCACCTGACATGATTGTTGGCTATGCCCACGGCTACAGAGCAAGCTGGGAAACAACCCTGGGGGCTTTCCCTGAAGGGGTCATCACCGATAACATGGATCCCTGGAGCGGAACCCACTGTATTTCCCCTGATGTCTGTCCGGGATCACTTGTAACCTCAATGAAAAACATACCCGCAAACCCCACACTTACAGAAATGGGTCCGCTCATTAATGCAATTCTCACCGAAGAGGATGGGCTTTTATGAACGCTCTCTTTGACCTGCTGTTAAAACCTTTTCAATCGTTGAACCCCTTGTGGGGTCTCATGTGGATCAGTGCTCTGTCGGGAATTATGATGATTCTTGTATTCAAAAAAACATCCAATCAGCAGGCAATTTCCATGTTAAGACGGAAAATGGGATCACGGGCGCTGGGAATGCTTCTCTTCCTTGAAAGCCCTCCCACCGTTCTGAAACTTGCCCTTGGCCTGATAACAGACAACCTCATATACCTCTGGCATCTACTGAAACCCATGCTGATAATCGCAATTCCCTTTGTAATAATTGCTTCGCAGCTTGATGCCAGGTACTCCAGAAAACCTCTGAACGCGGATCATCCATCCACAGTAACCGTCTGCTGGGAGAACTCAATACCTGACCATGAATTCGGTGAACCGGAAGCGGGAGTGCTTACCTCCCCCATAGTTACTATTGCCGATTCCCTTGAGCAGAGTTTTTCCTTCACCGGCAGCAACGGTGTTTTTACATACAATGACATGGGAATCAAGCTTGGCTCCAGCGGTTCTTCCGGTTCTATTCTTGTCCGTGGAGCCGAAAAAAGCGGTATTGTACAATCTCTTCTCCGACCCTGGAACGGAGCGGCAGAAGATGGTGTCCTGGAAATACACTCATACTTGCAGGAAACCCACTACATCATTTTCGGCGGCAGGTGGGGCTGGTTTACAGTTTTTCTTGTTTTCTCCAGCCTCTGGGCAATACTTGGAGCTGTTGTTTTCAAAGTAAAGGTATAAAAACATATCCGAGGAAAGGTATGGCAATGGCAAAACTTAAATTGAAGATAGACAACGAAATAAAAAACCGACTGGATAAGGTATCTGAGGCTGGCGGCTACTCCTCCGTTGAGGAATTCATCCTTCACGTAGTAGAAAGAGAACTTGATAAACTTGATCCCGGCGCAGATGAATCTGAAGATGATATCAGGAAAAAACTTGAGGGTCTGGGTTACATGGGCTGATATTTTTACAGGACTTGCCCGGAAGCGTTTTTGAACATATTTTGTCACCACTCGAAAAATGAATGACGGGAGCATTTATGGCTGATATACATCCGCTTCAGGTTATGGGTTTGAGCAAGCAATTTCCCAGGAAAAGGGGACTTGGTTCTGTTTGTGCTGTTTCAAATATTTCTTTTAATGTCGGGCAGGGCGAAATTGTGGGATTTATCGGCCACAACGGCGCGGGAAAAACCACAACTATTAAGTGCCTCCTGGGTCTTCTTAACCCTTCACAAGGCAAGATTTCTCTCTGGGGAAACGCCCCTGCCAACCCGAAAGTGAGAAAACGAATCGGTTACATTCCCGAAAATCCTGATTACGACGATTCCTTCTCCCCCATGGAATATCTTACCATGTTCGCCTCCATGCGCGGGCTTTCGGGTGTTGAAAACGACTGGATGAAGCTTTTGAAGAGAGTTGGGCTTGCCGGGTGGGAAACAACCGTCATAAGACAGTTTTCCAAGGGAATGAGACAGCGAATGAGCCTTGCTCTTGCTCTGCAATCCAATCCCGATCTGCTTGTTATGGATGAGCCCACAGGTGGTCTCGACCCTATTGCGAGGAAAGAATTCAGAGAGATAATCATTGAAGAAAACAGAAGAGGCGCATCTGTTTTTCTCTCTTCTCACATTCTTTCTGATGTGGAAACTATCTGCAACAGAGCAGTGATACTTGCCGGTGGAAAACTGGTGGCTGAGGGCTCCCTGAAAGAACTTCTGGGTGGTGATAAACTCTACAGAATAACTGTGATCAGCAGAAGAACAGGAGAAGAGGTAGAGGAAATCATGCCTGAAGCTGATCTCCAGAGCAGAATAGATTCACTGCGAAAAGACAACCTGCCCATTGTAAAAGTGGAGCTGGCTCTCAAATCGCTTGAGGATGTCTTCATGGCTGCGACCGGGGGTGATTCACAATGAGGGCCGTATTCACTTTTTCACTGATGACCCTGCGAATGCTTTTCCGCAGACGAACTCTGTGGGGAATCCTTATGGTTATTCTGCTTGCCCTTGCGGGAATCGCCTCTGTGCCCAGTTTTGATGTCTCAAATCAGGGAAGGTTCATACTTGATTTCGGTCTGTTCGGAATTGAGGTAGGAGCCCTTATACTGGCTCTTGGACTTGCGGCAAACCTGTTTCCCAGAGACAGAGAGACAAGAACTCTGATGCCCCTGGTCGCAGTACCACTCTCTCGGTGGCAGTATCTTCTTGGAAGATTTTTCGGAGCAGCACTTGTTCAGGCTGCCGCTCTGCTTGTTACCTGTCTCGGGCTTATGCTTATTCTTCTAATCCACAAACTTCCCATTCCGGGCGATCTGCTTCCAGCAACCCTGCTTATAATAGTTGAGGGATGGTTTCTGCTCTCAACGGTCTTCTTCTTCAGCTTTTTCACTTCCCCGCCGTTGAACTGGCCCTTGACCACCATGCTCTTCATTGTAAGTCAGATGAGCGTCGCGGAATTCGCGGGGCTGATGCCATCAACCCCCGGTCTTATGAGAACTGTGCGGATGCTTCTGCCGCATGCCGATGTATTCCACATAAAAGACCCCATAGCCCATGGGTTCGAGATCGAACCTGTGTATTTCCTTATCGCTATTTTCTATGGCCTCTGTTACTCCGCTTTCATGTTGTCACTGGCGCTGGCAGTGTTCAGAGGGCGTGATCTGAAATGAGAAGGTTTATTCTTTTCATTTCACTTGTTTTGCTGGCATTCGTCGGCTGTCGCACAGACTATGATATCGCGGATGTCGCCCCTGCTGAATTCCTTGAATCCGGTGAACATCATCACGACGAACATACCGACGGAGAAACCGGCGATGAGCACTCAATTGATGAACACGTGGAAGCTTCACATGTGGGTCACAGTCATGCTGCCAGTACCAGAAATCGTGGAACTCAGTGGTTCTTCAATCAACCATGGGCTGCTCCATTTATATGGGGAAAGCTCTTCAGAGACGCTGTGATTTTTCTTGCTCTGGCCATTGCCATTTTCTTTATCACCGGGCGAAGAAGGAAAAGATGAAAACAAAATTCCTTCTTCCGGCTGCAGCAGTGGTTTTCCTTGTACTTGCTGTGATATCCGGCACAGCCGTCTCGCGAAAAGCAAGCGTGGACACTTTTGAACACATTGAGGTTTTTGGCTCCGGTTTCCAGAGGTTGAAACACTTCATCGCGAGCGCGCTGTATCTTCAGCTTGATGACTACCATCATATCGCAATGTTTCAAGGGACATCCTGGATAAATATAACAGACTATCTGCCTCAGATGTGGCTCATAGCAAAGCTGGATCCAAACTTCACAGAAGTCTACACTGACGCTGCCTACCACCTCGCGATCAACCTTGGCAGTGTTGAAGAGGGAATGGATTTCATTAAAGCAGGTGTTCAGAAAAATCCCGACAGCCTTGATGTGAGGTTTGAATACGCGTATCTGCTCTGGGAAACAGGAACAGGAACAACAGAAGAAATAATTGATGAAACTCTGGTGTACAGAACACTGCTCAGAAGGGTGAAAGGCGATATCGATCATTCCTATAATGAACCGTCATCCTCAACCCTCCTTGCTGAAGTTTTTGAAGCCAGAACAGATTCCCTGAACCCCTACAGCCTCTTCTACAGAAGACGCAGTTTTTTCATCAGAGAAGCCATCAGGGAAGGAATCTACTACCCTGATTATATGTCACCTCCACCCGAGTGCTTTAATACTGAGAAATTGGACGGTAACCAGTGAATGCGACCATTCCCAAAGAACTTGCGGCAAGAATTGTCTGGTTCTGCAGTCGTAAAAATGTACTTATTGGCGAAACCATTATCGACAAAAACACCACCGGCAGGGATATCTACATTATCAGTCGCGGTCAGTTCAGAGTTCACGATGATTCAGCGGGTGAGGATTTCGTACTGGCAATGCTCAGACGCGGTGACATATTTGGCGAGATGTCTTTTCTTGACGGATCCGCCAGATCCGCCTCTGTTACAGCCGCGGTCAACGGAAGCCTGCTTGTAATGGGCGAAAACGAGTTTTCAAATATGCTGGCCAAAGAACCGGAAGTAGCTGTTCTGTTCCTCAGGTTTCTGGCCGGTGTTGTAAGTGGAAGACTCAGAGTGGCAAATGACGCGTTGCTGCAGGTGGCCTTCGGTGACGGCGAGGCAATCAACCAGGAATACTCACACCTGAAAGAAGCTATCGCCGAAATGCATGCCGCAGTAAGAATGGAGCTGGAAGGTACTTAACTGATCAGTCAATATCCTCATGAATCGGAAGAACCTCCCACAGAAAACTTGATCCGCCTTCTATGGGTATGTTCGAGAAAGAGAATGTTCTCCATTCGCAATCCTCTATTCTGAAATCGTACCATCCTTCAGTCACCTGAAAAATAGCGGAACTGTCCGGAGGCAGGATAGACAAACCAAGCATATCAATCCATTTTTCCCTGCCGGACTCTGTAACCCATACAAAGTAGAATTCAGTTGAGGTGCAATTCTTTATTTCAACAGTGGCACTGACAGATCCCGCCCATGAGGACAGAGCCAGCAGGCACAGTAACAACGCAGACATTTTCATTTTCCCGGTATAGCTCCTTTCATCAGCTTCTACCCTTACAGACTCTCCCGGTTCCCTCAATCGCTGTTAGATCATAGACAGACTGATTCTTTTTCTGGCCTTCTCTATACTGGTAACTGTAACATCCACCTTCATGCCTGCATGAACAACCTCCGAGGGATGCTTTATCCATTTTGTACTCAGTCGACTCACATGAACAAGCCCGTCGGTATGTACACCGATATCTACAAAAGCCCCGAAATCAGTTACATTAGTGACCAGCCCCGGCAGCTTCATCCCGTCTGTCAGGTCATCAATGGAATGCACATCGGCAAAAGAAAAAGACTCGAATTCGTTTCTGGGGTCTCTTCCCGGTTTATCCAGTTCCGCTACGATATCACGGAGTGTTGGGATACCCCTTTCTTTCGTTATATAGTCACTCAGTTTTATCAACTTTCTCAGATCAGGCTTTTCCATCAAACCACGAACATCTGTTCCGACATCAGCTGCCATTTTCTTTACTATTGGATAACTCTCCGGGTGTACTGCGCTGCTGTCCAATGGATTTGATGCTTCCGCAACCCGGAGGAATCCCGCACACTGCTGAAAAGCAACCGGACCAATACCGGCAACCTTCTTCAGCTGGGCTCTGGAGGTGAATTTTCCAGCTTTATCTCTGTATTTTACTACTGAAGAAGCTCTCGCCGGGCTGAGCCCGGAAACATAGGAAAGCAACTTTGCGCTTGCGGTATTAAGGTTGACCCCAACAGAGTTCACGCAGGAAATTACTGTATCGTCCAGAGACTGCCTCAGCTGCTTCTTATCCACATCATGCTGGTACTGCCCTACACCTACACTTCCAGGATCAATTTTAACAAGTTCCGCAAGAGGATCCTGGAGTCTTCGTCCTATGGAAATAGCCCCTCTGACTGTAAGGTCGAGGGCAGGAAATTCATCCCTGGCAATCTCCGACGCGGAATATATGGAGGCCCCGCTCTCGTTTACCATAATCACAGGTATGTTCAATTTGAGTTTCCGCAGAAAACCTTCTGTTTCCCGCCCGGCGGTTCCATTGCCAACAGCAATACACTCAAGTCTGTGTTTATTTATAAGCCTTTTCACCTCTGAAGCAGCGGAGTCCGCTTTCCCGGTTACAGGGAAAATAGTAGAGTACTCCAGAAATCTCCCCTGCTCATCAAGACAGACTGTTTTGCAACCGGTTCGGAACCCCGGGTCAATAGCCATTGCCCTTCTTCCCCCAAGAGGCGCTGCCATGAGCAACTCACGGAGGTTCACAGCGAAAACGGAAATAGCTTCACGGTCTGCTTTTTCTTTGGAGACAAGTCTTGTTTCGGTCTCCATCTGAGGTCCGAGAAGTCTCTTGAAACCATCCTCCAAAGCCATGAAAACTTGATCTCCGCACAGGTTGCCCTTCACCGGAAAATACCTTGTCATTATTGAGGTTACCGCTCTTTCGTCCACACGAACAGTAAGATTAAGGAAGAGTTCCCTCTCTCCTCTTCGCATAGCAAGTACCCTGTGAGAAGGCGTATCAGATACTTTTTCCGACCAGTCAAACCAGTCTCGAAATCGGCTTCCAGCTTCTTCCTTACCCTTTATAACCTTGCACACATAGTAACCCCCGTTAAGAAAAAGCTTTCGCATCTCAGCCCTTGCTCCGGAGTGCTGCGCCATTCTCTCCGCGATAATATCTCTTGCTCCGCTCAGGGCAGCTTGAATCTCAACCACTGCTTCTGTTACAAATGGTTCGGCAAGCTGTCCGGGGTCATCCCCGTTTTTCTGTTTCATGAGCAAGTCTGCCAGTGATTCAAGACCGTTCTCGATTGCTCTGATGGCCCTGGTTCTTCTCTTCGGCCTGAAGGGCAGGTATATGTCCTCCAGTTCCGCCAGGGTAACTGACTTTTCTATCTGACTTTTCAACTGACCGGTAAGCAGTTCCCGCTCTTCCAGTGATGACAATACAGCTGTTTTCCGCTTGTCCAGTGCTGCCAGTTTCTGCCATGTATCTCGAAGCGACGCAAGAACAACCTCATCCATTCCGCCAGAAGCTTCTTTTCTGTATCTCGCTATGAATGGTATGGTGGCGCCCTGCTCTATAAGTGTTAAAACTTCCGCTACTTTCCTGGAATCCAGATTCAGTTCAGAAGCTGTTCTTTCTTGAATATTCATTCATGTCTCCCTTGTCCAGTTGAGCTGCAATATAAAATTTTTGCATCCGTGAGGCAGGTTGCCGTATATTCGGGCACTCAAACTAATCATTTAAGAACGGAGAAAGATAGATGGCACGGGATTACAATCTCGCTAAGATTCGCAACATAGGAATAACGGCTCATATAGATGCAGGTAAAACCACGGTATCCGAGAGAATTCTTTTCTACACCGGCAAATCTCATAAGATCGGTGAAGTACACGACGGCGAGGCCACACTTGACTGGATGGCTCAAGAGCAGGAACGTGGAATTACTATCACCAGCGCCGCTACAACCACCGAGTGGAAAGACCACCAGATCAACCTCATTGACACTCCGGGACATGTTGATTTTACCGTTGAAGTTGAAAGAAGTCTGAGAATCCTTGATGGAACCATTGCTCTTTTCTGTGCTGTGGGCGGTGTGGAACCCCAGAGTGAAACAGTATGGCGACAGGCAGACAAGTACAGCGTACCACGGATAGCCTTCATCAACAAGATGGACAGATCCGGAGCGGATTTCTACGGTGTTGTAAAAGAGCTTCATTCCAGGCTGAATGCCAATGCAATTCCCATCACTATCCCGATTGTTGGTGAGAAAAAAGAATTTCTTGGAATAATTGATCTTGTAGACAACTGCGCAGTCTACTATGATGAATCGTCGGGTGGCATGAAGTTTGAAGAGAAACCCATCCCACCGGAAATGGAATTGATCTCAGCAAAACAACGATTGATACTTATTGAAAAGGTCAGTGAAGTTGACGAGGATTTGCTTGACAAATTCTGTGCTGACGAAGAAATAACCCAAAAAGAGCTTTCTGCCGCCATAAGAAAGGCAACCCACTCAGGACTGGTGTGCCCGGTTCTCTGTGGCAGCGCATATAAGAACAAGGGAGTTCAGCGACTTCTGGATGCGGTGATTGCTTATCTGCCATCCCCTGTTGACCTCCCCCCCATAAGTGGTAAAAGCAAAACAGGAAAACTTGAAAAGCGCGAGCCCGGCAACGACGGACCTCTTGCAGCTCTTGCTTTCAAAGTTGTTACCGACAGACATACCGGCAAGCTTATTTACACAAGAGTTTACTCCGGCGTTCTTGAAGCAGGCACCCATGTGCTCAATTCAACTACCGGCAAAAAACAGCGTGTTGGAAGAATTCTCAGAATGCATGCCAACAAGCGTGAGGCTGTAGAGCAATTGAGAACCGGCGAGATCGGTGCGGTGATTGGTCTTTCTGATACAATTACAGGTGACACCATTTGCTCCCTGAATGACCCCATCATTCTTGAGGCAATCGAATTCCCGACACCGGTACTGAGTATTGCTGTAAAGCCCATCAAGAGGCAGGACAGAGACAAACTCACAAATGCCCTGGCTAAACTCTCTGAAGAAGATCCAACCTTTACCGTAGAGACAAATGAGGAAACGGGCGACACAGTACTTTCCGGTATGGGTGAACTCCATCTTGAAATTCTTATTGACCGTATCAGGCGGGAGTTCTTTGTTGAAGTGGAGGTAAATGAACCTCAGGTGGCCTACAGAGAAACCATTAGCAGTTCCGTTGACTGGAATGAAAAATACAAGAAACAAACTGGCGGCAAGGGCCAATATGCGCATATCATATTTACAGTTAAACCCCTTCCCGCAGGAAGCGGTTTCGAATTCGAAAACTCTGTAAAGGGCGGAAACATTCCAAGGGAATACATCCCTTCGGTGGAAAAGGGTATCATCGACGCAATGAAAGACGGAATTTACTGCGGCTTTCCCGTTGTTGATGTCAGAGTTACTCTCAAAGACGGTTCCAGCCATGCGGTGGATTCATCTGAAATGGCGTTCCGTATCTGCGCCAGAAATGCTTTCAAAAAGGCATTTATGAAGTGCGGTCCAAGACTTCTTGAACCTATGATGTCTGTTTCAATTATCAGTCCGGAAGAATACTCCGGTGGAGTGTCTGGAAGTATCTACGAACGCCGGGGAATCATTGTTTCCATGGAAGCCCGTGGAAACGCAAAAGAGTTTAAAGCCAGGATCCCTCTGTCTAAAATGTTTGGTTATGCAACCGATCTGAGAAACACTTCCCAGGGCAGAGCGACATTCTCCATGCAATTCGAGCATTACGAGGCAGTACCTGTTTCCGTTGCTGAAGAAGTGCTGAAGGAATACAAAAAAGGGTGATACTGATAAATGTTTTTGCTGGAATTTCGGCTTTTGTTCCGGGACTTTATTTGAAAACTTAAGAATCAAGAACTTTGCGTATTCGGGCAATCAGTGAAGCAAAGCCGTAAGGCTTTTGCAGAACAGCCGCAAGGTCTCCATTCTGGAATTCTCTGGTGGCTTCTTCCTCGCTGTATCCGCTGCACAGTATAACCTTTACCTCGGGAGATTCCTTACAAAGCGCGCGATAAGTCTCTTCCCCATTCATTCCAGGCATGGTATGATCAAGCAGAACACAAACCACTTCTTCTGAATGACTACTCAAAACATCCACAGCCTTAACTCCATTCTTTGCTGTGAGAACTTTAAATCCAACCCGTTCCAGCATTGTTCTGGTGATTGTCCGGACTACTTCCTCATCATCCACCAGAAGTATAGTTCCTTTGCCCTGCCAGACTGGCGCTTCTCCGGGTTTTCTTATCGGATCAGCGAGGTCAACTTCGAGTGCCGGAAGCAGAACTCTTACCGATGTGCCATTCTCCAGCTCACTGGAAATCCTGATGGCTCCATTGTGTGACTGTACAAGCCCCAGACACGAAGGAAGACCAAGACCACGTCCTGTAAACTTGGTTGAAAAGAAAGGGTCGAACACTTTTCGAATCGTGTCACTGCTCATTCCGCATCCTGTATCAATAACCTCGAGAAAAACATACAACCCCTCCTTAAGAAATTCACCAAAACGAAGTGGAGTCAAATACTCCTTGTCACATTCCTTCAGAGAGGTTCTTACGGTGATTATGCCACTCTTGCCGTCAAAAGCCTCAATGGCATTAATTATCAAAGAAATTACGATCTGCTTCAACTGTCCTGGATCAGCCATGACGTAAGGTAAACTGTCCGCAAGATCAAGTTCAAGAACAAGAGATGAAGGAAGCAAAGCTTTCAGCAGGTGTTTCATCTGCCCGATAAAAGTGGTAAGATCCAATTCTGCCGGTTTGATAAATCCGTGGCCGGAAAAAGCCAGCATCTGCTTACTTAACTCCGCCGCTTTCCACGCCGCTTTCTCGGCTTCCATCAAACCATGTCGTGCCGGTGATTCTCTGGGTAGATCCTCAAGAGCAAAGGACAAATTGCCAAGAACCGCATGCAAGTTGTTATTAAACTGGTGAGCGACTCCACTCGCCATTACCCGAAGGCTTTCATACTTGTGCGCCCTCTGCATCCGCTTCTCAAGCGTATCGCGATCCTGATCAGCCTTGTGCTTATACAGAGCTACCTCAACCATTGCCTCAAGCTCACGGGTTTTAAAAGGTTTGAGCAGGTATCCGTAAGCGCCAACGCCGCGAGCACGTTCAATCACCTCACTGTTGGCAAATGCAGTGAGAAAAAGAACCGGAACACCAAAGCGGTCATTGATTTCTCTGGCCGCATCAATGCCATCCATTTCACCCTTCAGGTGTATATCCATCATGACAAGATCAACTGTCTCCTGCTCCAGGTACTCAAGAGCGTATCGCGCTTCAGCAAAAACCGGGGTCACACCATAGCCTAGATCCTGAAGATTATTCTGAATATCAAGCCCCACCAGACCCTCATCCTCAACGATCATTATTTTTGCGGTACTCATCATCCTCTTCCCATCCCGCCAGCCTGATAACTTCTGGATTCACGGTCACCGGACTGCTTAAATTTGATATTGAACACGGTACCCTTTATGCGATTTACATCGATTGTTCCGTCAAGTTGAATTTTCACCAGATTGTTCACTATCTGCAAACCCAGGGTTTTTGTGTTATTCACGTCGATTTCCCCGGATATTCCCACACCATCGTCAGCTGCAGTGAGTTCAATAATCCCATCACCCGTCTTGCGTATAACAATTCGGATGAGCCCCACCTGTTCCCCCGGAAAAGCATGCTTAAAGGCATTTGTCACAAGTTCGCTTATGATAAGACCTACGGGAATAGCATCGGTAATGGTAAGAGTAATATCCCGGGCATCAATAT
>JAUVJW010000203.1 GCA_030596465.1 Candidatus Fermentibacteraceae bacterium
ACGATCAAATATCTCAAGAAGCCCATCGTCTTTTACTTTTTCTCCGGCAAGAAGCAATTCAAGCCAGTCATCCGCGGAATCCGTACCGCTTCCTGTTTTATAACCGGCAGCTGCCCTGAGCCTTCTCAATTCGTGATGCGTTCCCATAAGATCATCAAAATTAGAAAGAACTGAGACAATATCCTGTCTGGACTTAACATCCTGTCTGGCGGAAAGATGCTTTAAGGTTGCGGCAGCTTCTCCCCCTCTCTTATCAATAAGCAAAACCACCGCAAGAAGGGTCAATACCGCCGCGCTGGTTCTATCCCGCTTCAGAAGTTTCTGAAGCTGTTCCAGAACCCATTCAGGGGCTCTCTGAGCACTGAGTCCCAGTACTTCAACGGCATCCTCAACAGCACCCTTATCCACAAGGAACTCTCCAAGCTTACTGGAGACAAGTCCCTCTCGATCCACACCTTATTCAATAAATTTCCTGCAGATATCCAAAATGGGAGAATCCACCACATCCTCGCACTGAAAAGCTCTGTCAACAGAGTCAAGAGCCTGAGTGTTCTCTCCTCTTGTAAGTCTTAATCGTGCCTGAAGAAGGTGTACTCTCGCACAACCCGGAGAATTTAGCACGAGGTTGGTTACAGCCTGCTCAAGAACAGACGAATCGCCATTCTCATCAATCAGGTCATCCAGAATAAGACTGGCATCATTTGCTCTACCGTTCTCGCTTATCAGTCTGGCAAGTGAAATCCTGGTTCTTGGGGTTTTATCAGACGGTAAAAGGTCTTTTTCAACCAGGGCAATGGCTTTCTTAACAATATCAGGTTCAGCATCATAAAGGCTGGGAAGCTCAGAAATTGCCCTTTCGTTATCACCTATAGCAGCGAGAACAGTTATTCTCCTGAGGTTAACTTCCATGTCAGCACCACCGGTACGAACCGCAATCCAACCGCTGAGTCTGGCAAGACTTTCTTCAGGGAACCGGCATCTTTCAGCAGCGTCCACGAGTACATCCATAGCGGCTTTGGGATCTCCCTTTTGGAGAATGATTATGGACCAGGCTAAAACCCGGTCAATGCTGGATCCCAGTTCTCTGCCGGTAACCCCGTCAAGAGTCTGGAAAGCACTCTGGACAGAATCAGCAAAACGGTTAACCGTCAGTCTCTCCGTACTTCCCAGAATTTCTATCAAGCCGTTAAAATCTCTCTGGTGGAGTCTTGAACGCCAGATAACCCTGAGCAACTCAATCGACCTTGGAAACTGAGCCTGCTTCTCCTCAAGAAGCCTTGAGATGGTCATTCTGAGGTCCGGGTGGGTTCGCATTATTTTTTCGCCAATTCTTCCGCCCAGATCGGGATGGCCAATATCCATCAGAAAAGGAACCAGCCTGGATGACACATCATGGTCTGAAAGAAGAAGATCAAGATCTTCTTCTACCATTACAGCCGCCTGATCAACCATATCACTGGCTGCGAGATCCTGAATTTTCTTTAATGTTCTCTGTGCTTTTGATCCGAATAGAAATGCCATGACACCTACTCCGGTTTAATGATCAGGTTTTCACCAATCGACAATGCTGCTGAATCCTTGTTATTTAATTCCATTATTTGTTCAACGGAAACTCCATACTCTCCAGCCAGTGCCCACATGGTATCACCAGCCTGCACAATGTGAGTCACCTGACTGTTTGCCCTGACTATAGTAACTGCGCCAGACCCCTCCGGGGGAGTGCCCCTGAGAAGCAGTTTCTGACCAGGGTGAATTACTGCAAAAGTAGACATATCGTTCCACAAGGCCACCTCTCCGGACGAAACTCCAACAAGAGCACCAATACCTCCGAGAGAATCACCCGACCTTACAGTATACTGAAAAAAACCCGCACTTACAGCGGCATCGGAATTCACCGGAACTCTGGTGCTTTCCGGTAAGATGAGATAACCGCCGGGGTAGGGCATGGAAGAATTATTAGCCTCCATAAGGTTACTCACTGAAACTCCCGTTGCCTGCCCCACGGATGTCCACGAATCACCGCTCTTCACAACATACTTATCACGCCTGATAGACCAGGCGGTCTGGAATGCAAGAGATGCCTGATTTGAAGGAATTACGACCTCCCAGTTTCTTTGGCCCACAGGAGTTATTTCTCTGAGAAAGCCTCTGTTGTATTCAACCAGTACTTCCGGATTGATTCCACTTTCTGCCGCAAGTAATCTCAAGTCAAGACCCGGTGGAACCAATATAACAGAAAGTTCAGGCTCTCCCCTCTCAAGCTGGCGTATAGCCTGAAGCGCCGCTGAGTATCTGGGTACAAAGGCATCTGTTTCTCCTGGAAGCTCAATCACGCCGTATTCTTTTCTGGTGGCATTGGAAAGTGCTCTTTGCACAACCCCTTCGCCGCAGTTGTAAGCGGCAAGAGCAAGATGCCAGTTATCAAACAACCGGTTTAAATACAAAAGGTAGTCTGAAGCTGTACGCGTTGAGGCTGTCCAGGAATAACGCTCATCAATCTCATCTGTCATGTTCATTCGAAAATGTCTGGCAGTACCACTCATGAACTGCCATGGACCTGCGGCTCCCACCCTGGAATAATCACCGACATAATAGCTGCTTTCGACCCATGGCAAAGCCGCCAGATCAGAAGGCGCCCCCTGACTTCTAAGCAGGGCTTCAAGAAGTCTCATTGTTCCGGTTTCCGCAGGACACCCCTCCGGGGTATAAACAAGGTCACTGAGATGGGGAGCATGGAGCGGAATTATCTCTGCTTCGAGCCTTCCGGATGTTCCGTTCAGGATTGGAAACAACGGTTGTTCAGAATAAAGTGTGATCCCGGAAGTACTCCCGGTTACAGATGATTGAGAGGTAACGGTTGATGTATTGCGAAGCCGGATGCCTGAACAGGACGAAAAGAGCAATATTACACCAAGAGTCGAGATGAACTTCAGGCATTTGATTGAGGAGGTCACAGCATGGTAAAAGTGGGTATTGTCGGAGCCACAGGCCTCGTCGGTGAAAAAATGATTTCTGTTCTTCAGGAGAGTTCCCTTTCCGTTAGTGAATTAAAGCTCTTCGCTACGGCAAAAAGTACAGGCCGCAACTTCAACTTTCGGGGTCTCCCCCATCCTGTTGAAATAATACAAAACACCTCCTGGGAAAAGGGCATGATTATTCTGGGTGCAACATCCTCAGAGACAGCCCGCCGATGGGTTCCTGATGCACTGAACGCAGGAGCCTGTGTCATTGACAATTCATCCGCTTACAGAATGGACAAAGATGTTCCTCTTGTTGTTCCGGAAGTTAACCGGGAAGCCATAAAACCTCACCACAGATTGATTGCCAATCCCAACTGTTCCACTATACAACTTGTTATGGCTCTGGGGCCACTCCGCTCGATTGCCCCCTTTGAATGGGTTTCAGTGGCAACCTATCAATCTGTTTCCGGTAGTGGGAGAAATGGCATTGCCACCCTGAACAGACAGGAAGAAAAAAAACCTGAAACTGGCTCTTTTCACAGAAATGTCATATGCGAAATCGGATATCCGGAACCATCAGGCTACACTGGAGAAGAGATCAAACTTGTGATGGAAACGCCAAAAATCCTTGGTATGGATTTTCCTGTATTCCCTGCCTGTGCCAGAGTAGCTGTAAAAATCGGGCACACGGAATCTGTAACAATAAAATTCAAAGAAAATGTTTCTGCCAAACAAGTAAGGCGCAGACTTGAAAAAGCAACTGGAGTAAAAGTGAGTAATCTTGGCTGTCAGCCTGTTGCGGTAGAGGGTACAAACCTCACCTTTGTTGG
>JAUVJW010000031.1 GCA_030596465.1 Candidatus Fermentibacteraceae bacterium
CCTTGATACAGTCGGGCATATACATCATGGGAAGCATGGTGTCTTCTTTTACAAAGCAGGTGTATCTGCCCTCTTCAACAGCCTTGTAGAAAATATCAACGGCATAATCTGTGGTGCCGCCTCCGGGAAGAGTTTCAGAGCTGATGATACCGGGGTAGCGAAGACCTCGAATATCAGCGCCGAGATTCTTTACATAGTAATCTCCCAGAAGCTCACCGCAAACCTTGGTTACACCGTACATTGTCTTTGGCTTGAGAATAGTTTCCTGGGGTGTATCAAACCTCGGGGTTTCCGGTCCGAACGCGGCAATAGAGCTGGGAATAATAACTGTTCCCATATCAAGCTCAACAGCGGCATCCATGATGTTTATGGAACCGTTCATGTTCACATTCCAGCACAGAGCCGGGTGCTTTTCACCTGTGGCACTGAGAATAGCTGCCATGTGGTAAATCGTGTTTATCCCGTGCTTCTGAATCATTGCGAAAACTGCCGCTCTGTCTGTTACATCCAGAACATCACAGGGACCTGATTCCGCGAGTTTACCTTCCAGTTCACGGATATCTGTAGCTATTACATTCTCTGAACCGTATCTTTTTCTGAGTTCTCCTGTAAGTTCGCTGCCGATCTGACCCATTGCCCCCGTAACAAGCACTTTGTTCTGTGTCATGTGTATTCTCCGCTTAAGGGTTTCTTTATGTTATTTGTCACGGCAATTCTAAGGATTTATCCGGTGAATTTCAAGTATCCTTGTTCCTACTTCAATATCGTCAAGGCCTTCGGTATCATTCACTGCCGCGAAGACTGTGTAACGGCAGTCCAGCCGTCTCTGACTGTCGAGCATTATGAAGAACTGACTTCCTCCCGTGTCCATCCCGGAGTCGGCCATACCCACAACACCCCTGTGATAGGCCACTGTGTTGTTTTCCGCTGGAATAGTATAACCGGGACCACCATACCCATTGCCTTCCGGACAACCGGCCTGAGCTACAAATCCGGGAATTACTCTGTGAAAGTAGATCCCGTCATAGAACCCGGTTTCTGCAAGATACCAGAAACTGCGGCAGGTTACCGAAGCATTCTCTTTGAGAAGAGTCATGATAAACTCTCCTGCGTCTGTGACTAGCACCACCTGATCCGGTACATCTCCCAGTGCGGGTACATCGTTCGGAACACTGCCTTCCATGGGCATTGCAAAACTTCTGCCGGTTGCATCGGCAGTTACCGCTCCCACCATCGCATATTCATCTGTAAGGAGATAATCCAGCCTGTCAGAGGGTACTCTCCACCCGAGCTGAAGAAGGGTCATGAGAGCCGAAACCCTTACAGCCGGATTTGAACTTCTGTAAAGAGAATCTTCCAGAATCGGCACCTGCCCTACACCGGCCAGAGACATGTGTCCGATTGGTCCTGCAGTGGATGCCATGTTCATGAGCAGGTCGGCTCTTCCTGTGGCCAGGGCAGCGTTCATCCTTACATACGGTGAAGGATCATCAAGCATTTCAAAGGCGGCACTGGGGTTTTTCTGTATCACAGCATTTCTTACAGCCCAGCTGGGATCATTTATGAATTCCATAGCCTCATCGGGGGAAATAGCGTTTACACAGTACAGCCGCTGGAGGTCGGAAAGCTCCGCCCTGTTTACCGAAGGAATACTGCTGTCGCTTTCAGAAGAATACCTGAGGAGTGATGTGAGGTTGTCTTCGCTTACCTCCTCAGCAGGAACCGTCAGGCCGGTTCTGCCTGAGAATTCCCTCCAGAGGTTCCTTGTCTCTGTGTCAAGAATATCCCAGTTTTCGTTAATGTATTCCGCGAGTTGATTCACCGGTTCCTGTGAAAGCTGGAAAGCCATTCGGTGAAACTGCCTGAGTATTGCATTTTTTACCAGATCAGGGCTTTCCGGCAAAACAAAAGAATCTCCATACTCAATAAGAACAGGTTCCTGCGAGGAAGGAAAAGGATTTCCGTCCAGCATGGCATCAAGAGCCTCCTGGGGCGTTGGTACAGTGGCAAGCAGAGCAAATAAAGCTATACAGATCATCCTTTTTCCTCCCTGGTAAATGCGATTCACTGAAAAGTAAATTATAATTCATGGCCGGAAGAATCGCCGGTAACAGGTTCTGGTTGACTAGAAAGGTTGATATGTCAAATACAATAATTGAACAAGCTCGGCTGGGAAAAGCTGATAGTATTGTTCGCCTTGCACTTAAAGATGAGTCTCTTTCTCTCTCTGATGCGCTTCAGAAAATAGCAGCGGGGCACGCAGTGGTTCCTTCAAACAATACAAGAGATATTCCTGTTCCCTGTATCATTGGCGGGGGAAGCAGAATCAAGGTAAACGCCAATATCGGCAGCTCCATGGATCACGAATCCATGGATGAGGAACTTGAAAAACTTAAGATGGCCGTTTCCTCCGGAGCACACACAGTTATGGATCTTTCAACCGGTACTGCCTGGAAAACAATTCTGGACGGCATCACAGCCGCAAGCCCTGTACCACTTGGAACAGTCCCGGTCTACCAGGTTTTCGGCGTTGCAATGGAAAAGGGCCGGGATGTGGCCGACGTCTCCGCTGAAGAAATTTTCTCGGCAGTTGAAGATCACTGCAAAGCAGGAGTAGATTACCTGACTCTTCACTGCGGCGTTACCAGACGATCGGTTGCTCTGCTCCGTGAGCAGGGACGCAAAATGGGAATAGTATCCCGAGGTGGCTCTCTCCTGGCCGAATGGATGGAAAAGCGCGGCGAGGAAAATCCGCTTTACACGGGATTTGACAGGTTGTCGGAAATCCTCCGGGAATACGATGTAACTTATTCTCTCGGCGACGGACTTCGTCCCGGATGTCTCGCTGATGCCGGAGACAGAGGTCAGATTGAAGAGCTGATCTCTCTTGGAGAACTTCAGGAAAAAGCTCTTGCCGCCGGAGTTCAGACAATGATTGAAGGTCCGGGTCATGTACCAATGGATCAGATAGCCGAAAACATGAGAATCCAGAAAAGCCTCTGTGGTGGGGCACCATTCTATGTACTGGGTCCTATTGTTACAGATATCGCTCCTGGTTACGATCATATCACAAGCGCCATAGGTGGTGCTATCGCAGCCTGGAACGGAGCTGATTTCCTCTGCTATGTTACCCCGGCGGAACACCTGAGACTACCGGACATCGACGATGTTCGTGTAGGTGTGATAACGGCCAGGATTGCAGCGCATGCGGCAGACATAGCAAGAGGAATTCCCGGAGCTATGGATCTGGACAACGCCATGGCCGAGGCCAGAGCATCATTCAACTGGAAAAAACAGTTTAAACTGGCTATGGATCCTGTAACCGCAAGGAAATTCAGGAATGAAGCATTACCGGAAGACGAAGATGTCTGTTCAATGTGTGGACACCTCTGTGCCCTGAAAACCAGTCGCAGAGCTATGGGAGAAGAGGAAAAGGTTTAACTTTTCCTCACCATTGCGTCGGTGTAGTAAAGTGATGACGGAACCACCGGGAACTCTACCCTGGTTCTGTACACCACAAACTCATCGGGATCCCAGCGAAGACTCTGGAACACATCCGCGAGCATCTCAGAGTATCTGGGAATAAGTGGTGTATAAGCGCAGCTGGTGCCTGTACCTATCATCATGGGTTTTATATTCACTGGAATGTGATCCCTGTCCGATCTATAGGTAAGTGCACCACCGTGGGTGTAATAATCAAAGAGCATTCTTGCTTCAGGATTACCGGCCATGGTCTCTGCCATGGTTTCATGGAAAAAGAGATCAAGCACAAGATTCTGGACAGGAGTGTATATTTTCACCGAAACCTCGTGGTGTTCTTCTCCTTCTTCCGGCTTTACTGGAAATATTCCTCTTGAAACAGTTCCTGTAACGGTATCGATAAGGTTCGTGTTTCCAAGTGGACCATCTTCAAGTTCATACACCGGACCGCAGTTGTGCGAAGTAACTGCTTTCAATGAAGGCAGTGGATCGCTGCAGTACCTTTCCAGAAATGGTACTTTTTCCATAAGATTGCAGGTAATTCCCGGGTCAATGGTATCTGTAAAAAACTGCTCTTCACGCTCGTTACCTGTGAAAAAGCACGGGGTGTCAATTACCCATTTTACTCCCGGACGATTCCTTCTGATATCAAATAAACCCTTAACTTCCGCAACATCAAGCATTCCTTCAATAGCTGAAGGACCAAAGAACCATGCATCGAGTTGAGTTTCTGCCTGGAGACCAAGAAGATGGCTCTGGGCATAGTAGGCCTGCTTCCGGAGAGTATTGTAGGCCTGGTCTTTACCATCACGGGAACTGGCCATCAACATCATGTCCATGGACTGTCTGTCTCCGGAATGTATATCAATTATCTCATAAAACTCATCAACCGCTTTCAGTGCTCTATCAAGGAAAATCTTTTCTACACCTTTGGCTTTACAGCTTCGTATAAATCGACCGAAAGAGTGCCTGCCCGGTACGAACTGCGCGGCGAAATATAAATCGTCCTCATGAATTATCTTGTAAATTCTCCATCCCAGTTTCTTGTCCAGTCCTAAAACCTGATACACATCATGAGGACTGTCTATCCTCTCCGGCAATTTGTTTATCACAATACCAATGGCCTTGCGTAAACCAAGAATGGTTCTTGTAACATCTTCCTGAAACCGGGTACTTATGTTTGTCATACTGCCACCTTTTTTTGTATCCTGAATATCGCCGGTTCAGTCCTTGCAGACAAGCAACCTAAAAGATACCTGCGAAAAGATCATCTCCGGTTGTTGTAAGAACCTGAAGTTCTCTCGGACCTCCCGCCAGAAATACTTTTCTGCCAGCAAGTATTTCCTGAATTCTTCTATCGCGGGAAATTGCTCTTTTTCTCAACTCTGAAGCTGTAAGAACTGTGATGTGGAGTTTCCGCGCGGCTTCCCTTGAGAAATCAACTGTACACGCCCTTATCGCGTCCATTGTTGTATCGCCAATAACAATCAGATTCACAGGTGAGTTCTCCTCAGCCGTTCCCCTTGCGTAATCGCCATAAATAAATGCCATCCCCAGAGGATCATTGCAACACTCAAGATCAGCTTTCAGGAGATCAATAAGACCTGTGGTTTTTGAAAAAATGGATCTGAGTTCTCTGTAAATAAGGTTGTTTTTATTAGCTGCATAATGTACTTGATTTCCAATTTTTGTACGGGTAATGATTCCTGTTTTGGAAAGCCTTGAGACCTCCCTCTGAACAGCACCACGACCACAGTTTAGAAATCTAATAAGCTCAAGCAGATAAAATGATCTATCCGGATTCAGCACGAAAGTGGAAAGAACCTTCCTTCTAACCTTGCCGAAAAGAGTTTCTCCAAGCATCTCATTCGGGTTATTACTCATATTGGGTATATTGATACTTTTACAGGGTATGTCAATATGTACTATCGTATTGTCTATATTTCTAATCTTATGCCAAGCAGCATATGTCGCCGGGATGACCATGCGGCAGGATTACCGTATGGACCTGAAGGATCATGGTCAGATGCCCCGTCGCCATTTATATCTTCTTCATACCACGGCACATCATATATCTGTTCAACATTCCTTCTATTGAAAAGATTGTATACATCAGTATATATTGAAATTGTACTGAATCCGATCCAGAACTTCTTCTCCAGCCTTATATCAGTATTCATCTTCCACGGGTATCTCTCTGTGTTTGGCTCCCATGGAAAAACACCGTGCTCCTCGTTGTTGTATGGAATACCACTGCCGTAGGACCATCTCAAGTTAGCGGAAAGTCCTTCAAGCCAGTTCAGCCCGAAAATGTTATCTCCCCGATTTACGGCCAGAGAAAGGATCGCGTTCATCGTATGCGGTTGATCCCAGTTCAGAGGACATAGCTCTGTAGTTCTGTTTCCGGTTATAGAAGAGCTGTATCCCATAGCTCTGGAATATGTGTAATTCACTGTACCACTCCAGAATCGCTGGAAGTGCCGGTTCAGAGATATCTCAAACCCGGACACTGTACCATTCCCTTCGGAATTCCCAAATTGGAAATAGTCACCGGTTTCCTCATAGCTGTAGGTTGAAATCAATCCATCCATTGTTTTGTAAAAGAAAACACAATCCACAAGAGTGTTTTCGCCAAAAAGATGCTTCAGACCAATTTCATATCCAGTTGTAATCTCAGGTTCAAGACCTGGATTCCCCTGAAAGGCTCCCGCTTCCGGAGAAGGGGATTCCCAGTAGATCAAACTCAAGGCTGGAGACTGGAAATAGTGACCATAGCTTACCCTGAGCATATCCCGCCGGGTAATAGGGTGAGAAACCCCAATTCTTGGGCTGAGCCTCCATATAGCTTCCTCTCCGGTGATACCGGGATTCAGGCCATCCATTCTCAATCCGGCAAGACAAACGAGACCTCCAAGATGCTGAATTCTGTCCTGAAGATAGATCCCGTGTATCCGGGGGTTTCCACTCCATTCCGAAAACCATGCTGCCTGTCCAGGCTGAGCATATACATCCCAGCCGTCAGTCTGCAGAAATTGACCATCATATCCCGCCCTGATCTGATGATGGATTCCAGGCATCCAGGTAAGATTGAGCTTCGCCTGGTTCATTGAAGTATTTGAGTAATGTCTGACCCATGGGTGATGACCCGATCTGTGAAAAGTGTCTCTGTCCAGGTAGTAATCCGGCGCCTCATACTCGCACCATTCCTCAATTGTCCAGGTCTCCCCGAAACGCTTACCCAGAGAATCCCTGAGCATTCGGTTCTCTTCAGTTGCATACCTTGAAAACTGGAATTGCGCGTAACAGGTGGAGGAAAGAGTTTGCATTGCAGAAATATTGATACCACTGATTGTCATATCCCTGGTGGGAAGAGCCTCTTCCTGAGGACGGGCATAAAACAATGTATCACCATCGTCTACGAAATTCTGTGGTATCCTGCTCCACTGCCAGTCTCTCCAGCCTCGCTCACCGTCCGAGTAGTAGTAACCTAACTGCAGTCGGGAACCGGCCAGAGGTTTCCAGGTAAGTTTTGAAACAAAATTCGTAATATCCCTGTAGCTGTTGTCCCAATTCTGCCTGCTGTCGTATCTGTCATACCCGCTGATTTTCCTTGAGGTCGAGAGCAACAAGCCCGAAACCCCGGGCAGACCCACCGGTAACCCCACTGTAAGTTCACCCGTCAGAGCATCACCCCTGAAGGTTTGATTTTCCCATACCTTGTATCCTGTAAGACTTTCGCCGCCACCGGCATATTCAGTGTATGCTCCACCAGCCAGGTCTGAAGCAAGGAAAAACCCGTCACAGCCATCCCGGGTGGTAATTGAAACAATACCGGACTGGGCTCCACCGTACTCAGCACTGAAGCCACCGGAAATTATTTTCACCCCGGAAACAGACGACATAGGAAGATCGAAGGAGTACATATTATCAGAGGGATCATTCATAGGAATGCCATCTACGAGATATAGAATCTCACCACTTCTCCCTCCCCTTATATGCAGATTGCCTCCTGCAACCACAGAACCGGTCTGAAGAACAGCAAAGTCTTCAAGACTTTCAACCGGAAGGCTCTCCAACTCATCAAAACTTATCAGATGTATGGTTTCAATCTCGTCGTATTCGATCAAACTGCGCTGATCACTGACAGTAATAACTGTGCTGCCCTGAGCCTCATTATGAAGTTCAAAATCAATTCTTGAAGTCATACCTCCTATTACATCAACACCATGAATTGTCTGAGAAGCCTTTCCCACCATTCTGGCGGTAAGAGAGATAACCCCCGGATCCAGATTGTAAAGAAGATACTCACCGTTTGCATCTGTCATAGTTCCAATATCGGTATCCTCTATTATGACGGAGGCACCAATCACCGGTGTACCATGATTATCGAGAACGAGACCGTTTACCATTCCCGTATCACGAGAAAACGCATAACAGGAAACAACCAGTAGAACAATAATGCATTTCAAAAAAACTATCCTTCCTGTTGGAATATCATTCTACTATATATTGCGTGCAGAAATAAAAAAAGTCAGGAGAATTTTGAAAAGAATTGCTTTCCCTTTTGTTGTACTGGCTCTGATAGTTCATGGATGTGAACTGCGCAGTACTCTTGAACCTACGGAACCGGATTATGTAAATCCTGACTACCCGGATGCTGTAAGAGGTGCTGTTCTGATCAACTACTGCTATGCCGAAGATTTTGCGGTAAGCGGAGACGGTTACTGGGTATTCGCCGCAAACAGAGTGAGAAGATACATAGACAGAACCTATGTCCCTGACGGACCAACCTCCCCGGGCAGGGTTTTTTATCCGGAGTCCTTTTCCTACACCGACAGACCCAATCGACTGGTAGCTTCCTACTTCGGCGATAAACTGTACTGCAACTTCGCAGATAGAAATTCTATCTACATCATAGACACCGATACAATGGTGGAAACTCTTCTCTGCGAAGGAGAAGACAACATAACAGAGCTTTACCTTTCTGAATTCGATGAATCAGTAATAGCTGTGTATTTTACTATTCCTCAGGTTGATCGTTTCAACGGACTTACCGGTGAACTTGAAGGCTCCTGTCCGCTTCCCTGGCCCCCGATCCACAGTTCTCTTGCCCCTGACAAAAAAACTCTGGCAGTATTTGGCACAACTGCCAACCAGGCCATACTGATTGATCTGGCAACTATGTCTGTGATCAGTACAATAGAGGTTGGCCATAGCGTAACAACCTTCTCCTATTCCGGTGACGGTAACTACCTCGTGTTCTTCATAGGAAGTTCTTACAAACCATGTGTGAACAGATACAGAATTTCTGACGAAACATTGTGGGGATGGCAGGAATGCAACAGATTCTACACACACAGCCACCCAATACCAGGGTCTTCCTGCGTAGCGGCCTGCCGGGATGATCATGAATGGTTATCTGTGATCAATGCGGAAAATATGGTTTTCGCACCTCCCCTGGAATGTCCTGGAGTACTGTGGGGGGTTGAGGCATCCGACAGTGGAGACAGGGTTTTCGTCATGACCCGCTGGTTTCACAAAATAACGGTATTTCATTACGACTGACTTATTTGATTATTCCGTTCTCCCGACCCACCTCAATAAAAGCGGCAATTGCCCTGTCAAGCTGCTCTCTGGTATGAGCAGCGCTGAGTTGTACCCTTATTCTTGATTGACCCATGGCCACTACGGGAAAGAAAAAACCAATTGCGTATACACCATGCTCAAGAAGGTCATTGGCAAATTTTTGTGCGAGAACGGCATCATTTTCATAATCACCAAACATAATGGCTACTATTGCAGTATTGCCGTTAAGAGTGGTGAAACCTGCTTCTATAATCCTGTTTCTGAAGTACTTTGCATTCTTATGCACCCTGTCACGAAGAGAAGTGCTCTCTGTAAGCATGTCCAGAACCTTGATAGTAGCTCCAACCACTGCGGGAGCCACCGTGTTGGAGAAAAGATAAGGTCTGGACATCTGCCTCAGCCAGTCAATCAGCTCCTGGCGACCTGAAGTGCAACCACCGCTGGCACCGCCTAGAGCCTTCCCGAAAGTAGTTGTAATAAGATCAACCCTGCCCATAACTCCGAAGTGCTCATGGGTACCTCTGCCGGTACCGCCAATGTAACCTGTGGCGTGGCTGTCATCAACCATAAGAATGGCATCATACTTATCACAGAGTTCCACAATTTTATCAAGGGGAGCTATGTCGCCATTCATGCTGAACACACCATCGGTGGTCACCATACGATACTCGCAAGCCTGCACTTCCTCGCTGGCAAGAATGGCCTCAAGACCGGGAAGCTCCTTATCGTCAAATGTGTAAGTCCCGGTTCCGACCTCGCAGTGACTGTAGATGTACCTTTTTGCCTTACAGAGTCTCACTCCTGAGATAATTGATGCATGGTTCAGCTGATCGGCAATTATAGCACTCTTTGAATCGAGGAAAGGCTCGAATATTCCAGAATTCGCGTCGTAGCAGGCGGCGTAAAGAATTGTGTCATCAGTACCCAGAAATTCAGAAACCTTCTTTTCCAGTTCCTTGTGAATGTCCTGAGTACCACAGATAAATCTAACACTTGAAAGACCATAACCTCTGGAATCAATTGTGTCTTTTGCGGCCTGGCATACGTCCGGATGGTTTGCAAGACCCAGATAGTTGTTCGCGCAGAAATTGAGTACATTCTTTCTTGATCCAACTTCTATCTCAGTATTCTGCGGAGAGGTAATAACTCTCTCCTCTTTGATAAGTCCCTGAGTTTTTCGTTTCTCAATTAGTTCTGTAATATCTTTGTATATTTTTCGAGACATTTATAAATCCCCTTTATTGCTTCAAACAACAGATTATTGCAAACCACATTCAGCGGCACAAGCTCGATTATAACAATCCGGATCAGAGAAATACAAAAAACGACATACCCACTCGTATCTTATTTCACAGTAGAATGTTAGAAAACCGGAGCCAGGAATTATCCTGACCCCGGTACTGCCATTTCCCACAAATTCAGAACGAAGATTTTACAGAAGCCCAGCTTACTCTTTCCAGAGAACTTGGAACTGAGTACAAATCAAAGAACATATCTGTTGTATGACCGAATTTCTCTTCAGCAGTACTCCAGAACGCATCCTCCACCCATACTATCTCACTGCATTTGTGAAAGAAAAAGATCAGTTGAACTCCGGCCATATCATCGTGTATATATCGTAATTATGACTGACGATTTCTACATACTTCTTTGTTTCATTGTATGTGATCCTGCTGAAAAACTCTTCTTTTGAGACAGTACCCCATCCCCACCTGAGAGCGTTGTGAGGGCCTCCGTTGTAACCGGCCAGAGTGCCGGGAATATCCCAACCGCAATCTTCTCCGTAGCTGCTGATGCATGCTGTACCGTAAAGTATGGAAGTAGCGGGATCATAGAGGATATCAGGACTGTAGAGGTGACCCCAACCGTTATCAATGGCTACATACTCGGATGTACTGGGAATCATTTGAATGAGACCCCGGGCCCCTGCGGTGGAGAAGCAGGAAGGCTGGAATGCGCTTTCCTGTTTCATTATAGACCAGAGGAGTTTTGGATCCATGTTAAATCGATCTGCTGTGGGAACAACTTCATCGCTCCATGCGGCGGGATACCGGAGCCTCCATAGATCAAGTGGACGATTATCACCCTCAAGACTCC
>JAUVJW010000075.1 GCA_030596465.1 Candidatus Fermentibacteraceae bacterium
AGAGTTTCTTAGCAATCAAAGCACATGGACCGTTGGATGAAAAAATCCGGGAGATATCCTTTTCAGGATCATAGCGCTGCAGAACAGTATCACTGCCGGCATCGTCCCAGCAGACGAAATTACCGTTAGCCCGAAGAAAAACGCTGTCTGCACTCGGGCAATGCATCCATTTCCTTTCTGTGTTTTCGGAACGAAGCAAAAGACATATCAGTCAGGAAAGCAGCGGTTCCGCTTCCGTGGTCAATTCCTGCATCAGTTCCTCTACACTGACTATTTTATCAATTCTTGTCACATTCTCGCCACACATCGGGAATCCTGTGTCAAGATGCCCCCTGGATGAGTTCAGTAATGCAAGAGCGATACAGTAATTGGCCTTGTCGGCATCGCATGTTATCAAACATTTATAGAAGCATTTGAACTTCTGTTTCTCTCCCAGGCTTTTTTCTACGAACGGGGTTTTAATCACCCGTGCGGGAAGACCTACTGGAGAAAGAATTACAGCAACATCGTCTTCTGTTGCATCTACGTAAGACTGTTTGTATTCATCGGAAACATCACACTCGTGCGTTGCCACAAATCTTGTGCCCATTTGAACACCACTGGCGCCCATGTTCAAGTATCTTGCAATATCGGCACCTGTATAAACACCTCCAGCCGCTATGACGGGAATCTTGTGTCCGGCCTGTTGTTCATAGCGTTTTGCGACAACCAGTGTTTCGCGAACCAGTGTATCCAGATCGGATACCGTACCGGCCAGAAGATCCCGCATTTTGAATCCCAGATGGCCACCAGCCTTTGGGCCTTCTACAACTATGGCATCCGGGAACCGTGAATATTTCTTTGACCATGATCGGCAGATAACATCAGCGGCGCGGCCTGACGAGATAATGGGAACCAGCTTCATTGGAGAATCACCCGCGAATTCAGGTAAGCGTAATGGAAGGCCAGCGCCCGCAAATAGAACATCAACATTTTCACCAGCGCAGGTCTTAACCAGATCGCCAAAATTTGTCAGTGCTACCATCACATTAACACCTACTGGAAGCCCCTGCTGTTTTACCATCCTGATCTCTGCAGATAAAGCATCGCGTGATCTCTGCAGGTACGGTATTGAGGTATCCATTTCTTCGCCCAGCCCCACGCTGGCAATGACACCCAGGCCACCGGCAAAAGAAACCGCTGAAGCAAGTGATGCCTTTGAAACTGAAACACCCATACCACCCTGAACAATTGGAATACGAATGGTAAGATCACCGATTTTCAGGCTCGGTATTTTCATTGACACCTTTCTGTCTATATACTATTTATTATGCTATCGCATAATAATGAAGCAAATAACTAATTCCTAAAAAGTATGTATTCCCAAATCAACATAGAGTTCCCGGGAGCATGTCCGAGAATACAGCATTGCCATTAACAGCCACGCGAACAGCTATAAACCATACTAATTATAAGCATAGCGAAAATACAACAAATGTCGCTGATATACAACTGTACAAACTTGACAATCAGGTGTTTGATACTGCCAGCCTCAACATACTGCAAGAGTATGCCTTGACTGAACAACAACCTACGGTATTTCGTGACAGCAGCCTGTGATGGATTCGGGCCGAGGAAAGTATTTCACTTTTTTTGACAGGGTTGACATTCCGGAAGTATATCATATTTTTCGATTAACTCAATTGAAGGAAACGTCAAATGATAGAAAACAGTGAGTGGAGAACAAGCCTGGCGGAGCTGACGAAGGCAATTGGTCATCCTGTGCGTATTCAGATACTTCAGGAGTTGAGCATTGGTTCCTGCATTGTGTCGGAACTCACGGGTAAGCTGGAAGTGGAGGCTTCTCTGTTGTCAAAGCATCTGGCTGTACTGCGCGATGCGGGGCTTATTGAATGTGAGCCTGAATGGCGTTGTCGAAGATATCATCTTAAAAGTCCTGAAGCAATCGGTGCCATATTGACAGCGCTCAATGAAGCATTGGAGGAAAGCAGGAAATGAGTTTAGCGATTATTTAGAATATAGATGAGTTTGACAGGGTTATTTACAAAAAGTACAGCGGTACTGAAATCAAACTGGACGGGGAGACCTACCTGTTGATACCCTCCGGTGATCTGCTTGCAAAATATGTGGAAGCAGACGAAATACCTGAATGAATCAATTAATCCGGCGTGACAACGCCTCGCCGGCATCCTTTTTCTTATCTTTGTTTATTTCTTTCAGTTTTGTATCATTACATATACAAAACAGGGAGGAATCATGGAAATCACTCGGGAACTCATCAAGAAATTGCCTAAGACCGATCTGCATCTGCACCTTGACGGATCTATCAGAATAGAGACCCTTATCGAGCTGGCCAGAGATGGTGGTGTAGAACTGCCTTCATATACAGTGGAGGGCTTGAAGGAAACAGTATTCAAAAACAATTACAAGGATCTTGATGATTATCTGAAGGGGTTCGGATACACCTGTGCCGTAATGCGTAAAAAAGAGAATATTGAACGAATCTCTTATGAACTCGCTCTTGACAATCAGCAGGAGGGTGTCCGGTACATTGAGGTAAGATATGCCCCACAGCTTCACGCCGGTGGCGAGATGACCCTGTCAGATACTATTAAGGCAGTCAATAATGGTCTTAGCCGCGCAAAGAGTGAATTCAACAGCCGTGAGGCCGTGACCTCCGGCGGAGAACCCCCATTCGAATACGGAATAATCGTTTGCGCCATGCGTTACTTCAACAGACATTTCTCAGACTATTTCAGTGATATCATTTCAGTGCATTCATATTCCGCGGAGGATAAGATATTCGGTCTGGCCTCTCTTGAAATGGTTGGAGCCGCAGTTCAGGCCAGAAGACAAATGGGTCTTCCGGTGGTGGGGGTTGACCTTGCCGGTCCGGAAAAAGGAAACCCTCCAATTCATCATCGGGAAGCGTATATGCTTGCACAGAGAAATTTCCTGAACAAGACTGTTCATGCCGGAGAAGCCTATGGGCCGGAAAGCATTTTCCAGGCTATAACCGAGCTTGGGGCAGGTCGCATTGGGCACGGAACATCCCTGTTCAAACCGGAGACAATAACCGATTCATCTATTCATGACAGGGACAGGTATGTGAATGATCTTGTGCAGTTCATCGCCAACAGACGAATAACAATCGAGGTATGTCTTACTTCCAACATGCAGACTGACCCTGAACTGCTCAGGCTGGAAGACCATCCATTCCGCAAGATGCTGAAAAACAAGTTGTCATGCTCAATCTGTACAGACAACCGAACAGTGTCTCACACCACTGTAACCGATGAAGTGTTCAAGGCCGTGCAGGCATTTAATCTGTCATTGGGCGAAGTAAAAAATCTAATGGTGTATGGTTTCAAGAGAAGCTTTTTCCCTCATGCTTACCGGGACAAGAGGGCTTATGTAAGGCAATGTATGAATTACTTTGAGAAAGTTGTTGCCGAATCGGTTTGATTCATATTCAGTGGAAGTGCGGGTAGACATGAAGATTACGCGTGAGGTTATAGCAAAACTGCCGAAAACTGACCTTCATGTTCATCTTGGTGGCTCAATGCGGCTTGAAACCCTGATTGATCTGGCGATAAAGGATGGAGTTGCGCTTCCATCATACACAGTACATGGACTCAAGGAAACGGTATTCAAGGAGAATTACCATAGTCTTGAGGAGTACCTGAAGTGCTTTGTATATGCTGGGGCCGTTATGCAGAAACCGGAAAATCTGTCTCGCATTGCCTATGAGCTTGCGGTGGATAATCAAAATGAGGGTGTTAGATATGTGGAGGTGAGGTTTGCCCCTCAACGCTATGCCGGTGGCGAAATGGATTTGCCTCAAGTGCTTGAAGCTGTTAACGATGGTTTGAGCAGGGCAAAGTGTGAATTCAACAGTCGTGATGTGATTGTTTCCGGTGCGGAACCTCCTTTTGATTACGGAATCATTGCCTGTGCAATGCGCTATTTCACCAGGAAATCGTCTCAATATTTCAAACATATATTTCTGGTTCACGCACATTCTTCGTCTGACAGTATTTTCGGACTTGCCTCCCTTGAGTTGGCAGGAGCCATTGTAAAGACCAGACGGGAAAACGGAATTCCAGTTGTGGCTATTGATATTGCCGGCAGGGAAAAGGGATACCCGCCAATTCACCACAGGGAAGCCTACATGCTCGCCCACAGAAATTTCCTGAACAAAACTGTCCATGCAGGAGAGGCTTACGGCCCTGAGAGTATTTTCCAGGCTATAACGGAACTCGGTGCCGACAGGATTGGTCATGGAACATCACTGTTCAATGCAGAGGCAATCAGTGACCGGTCCATAGCAGACAAACAGAGATACATTGATGATCTGGTCAGATTCATCGCTGGCCGGAGGGTGACCATCGAGGTATGTCTTACTTCAAATATGCAGACCGATCCGGAACTCCGTCGCCTGGAGGATCATCCTTTTCGAAGGATGATAGACAACAGGCTTTCGTGTACAATCTGTACAGACAACAGAACGGTATCGAATACAACGGTCACAGATGAGATCTTCAAGGCGGTAAGTGTATTTGATCTTTCTCCGGCTCAACTTAAGAACCTGGTTGCATACGGTTTCAAGCGCAGCTTCTTTCCCCACAGTTACAGGAATAAAAGAGTTTATGTGAAGCGGTGCATGGACTACTTCGAAGAGATTATTGCCAATTCAATTTCGACCTGATGGTTTATACATTATTCTTACACAGAAAAACTGAAATAGAAAATGAGTGAGATTGAATAAACGGTAATATTCGGATGCACTCATAGCCCGGTGTGTTGCTGTAATCTTTTTGCGGCAGCAGGGATTGCCATTATCAGACAGGGATAACCATAGGCTGTTCGTATGGAGTTACGGTTGTCTCAGCCTGACAGCTCCAAGAAACAACCTCTCATATTCTACATTTCTCTGGTCAGAAGTTTCCAGGTGGATAGTACTGATCTCGTTGTTTAATTCTTCCGGAATGGGGAATACCAGCCAGTAGGAATCCTCTTCTGTGAAGGCAGGTTGCCAGGTTTCCCAGAGTGCTGTTATTTCAGAAGGTTTTAGTTTTGCATTTGCCCATCTGTAGAATGTATCAGGCGCCAGCTGCGGGTCAATTTCTCCCCCGAGCGGAAAATCACAGGGTATGAATTCATCCTGATGTACTGCAACCGGAATCACTCCGTAAGGTGTAAAGAAAAGAGCTTCTTTAACTGATGTTCCTGTGAAAACCGGGTTTCCATCTTGACTCCAGTTGAAGAAATTGCCTGTAAAGTTCTGACTGACGGTACACTCGTAATAGAGGAAATTCTCCGTGATACCTGTGTTTTTTTGCAGGAGAGGCAGTGAGGGTACATCTCTCCAGAAGTCTGCAGCCCATGCAAAAGGACCTTCATAGAGGATCGATTCTTCTATAGTGGCTTGAATTACGGACGAGGCAGATATTTCCCAATTTGCTGTTTCCTCTGTAAGTACATCGGGTTCCGGGTATATCATTGTGATGGTTTCGCCATTTCCAGTCTCAATCGTAAATGTTCCTTCAAACGGTTCCCCGTGGATCCATATTACAGGTGCCTTAACAACCATTTCAATCGGGAAATCCGGGTACTGTGCAGGTTCATCCCATGGGCTTCCGCATATCATTGGCTGGTTTTCTTCAAAAACAACCACACCCCACTCGTGAACAAAATTAAGGGTACTGCCTTCATCGTGATAAACAGCAGTATTAACCATCAATACTATTATGGGTATCATAATTTTTCCCTTCGTTTTTCAGGATACACGGGGAGTTACCGGATTATTCCGCAAGCTCGCTTATTGGATAGGTATAACCCTCTTTCATTGAATTATCTGAATCAACATGAGCCCTCAGGTATTGACCGCAATTGCTGCCAATGCGGTTTTCTTCCTGTTCACCGATGCTGAGTATAACTCTGTAACCGGCTTTCCTGATACTCTCTACCAGATCATCGGTTTTTTCTCTGGAAGCAGGATCGATGTGTGAGGTCAGGTTGTTTTCCATTGCCCTGTAGGTCGGGTTCAGCGGTGTGATCTTAATGAGGAAGAAATTCGGATCGAAATGTTGAAGCAGCGCCTCAGGTTCAAGGGGTGAACCCTTTGCCAGGGCGAAGTTAAGAGTAATTTTTCTGTCACCGGAAGAAAAGAACTCCCTGCCGTAGACTGCTATTTCAGCCATGTTCCAGGTGTTAACAGGTATAATCTTTCTGCGAAGAACCGGATCAGTTGTATGTAGAGAAAACTGAAGCTGGAAATTACCACCGGAGTAAAGATTTCGTTTGATTTCCAGCAGATCCTTGAAAAATTGGTCAGTTCCCGCCGGAGCAACAGTGGATATGGATGGCATAAATCCGGGGGCGTCCATGCGATTGGGCAGGTTTCTAAGCACATCTGTAACAGAAGGATTAAGAGCAGGTTCACCCATACGGGCAAACTGAACTTTAAACTGGGTGGAAGGTACCTTCATATCGGGGAAACGTCTCTGAATCATCATCTCAATCTGCTCTGTTATCTGCGCAGCTGTAAGTTTACCATGATATTCCGCCCCGGCATCGCACATGGAGCAGCCTACCGGACAGCCGAAGAGGGTTGAAACCAGCATAACCCATTTTTGTTCCAGAGCTAACGGGGGTTGCAGGGATTCCGCACATTCAACCTGAAGCCCATTTTCGAACTCAACAATGTAAACTCTGGCAAGATCGTCCCTGCCGCTGGAAGCAATTACTTTCATTAACCAGCCTCTACTTTTTTTAAATACCCGGCTGTTTTCATGGCAGCCTCAACTCCGTTACCAACAGCAATAGCCGTCTGGCGGTAAATACCGTTTCCACAGTCGCCGCACATATGAAATGAACCGTCCACAGGTGGCGAAGATAACAGTTTTTCCGAAATGAAATTCACTCTTGCGTGTCTTCCCACAGCTGCAACGATTATGTCTTCTGAAAAAGAGTTCTTTGGCAGGCTTTCCGGATACAGTGCTATCTTACGGGTCAAACGCACTCTTTCCAGCAGATGGGGAACTGCTTTTGAAAAATCTCCACGAGCATAGATATTTACAGTGTACCCGGAACTCAGACTCACAGCGTAGTCAAGTGCCGCGTCGCCTCCGCCGATTACAGCAACCAATCCACCTGAACTGCCGGCCAGTTTTTTAACACAATAGTGAATACGATCTCCGGTAACTCCCGGTATTGAAATTTTCCGGGGTTTTGTTCCCGAGGCTATAATTACGGAAAGTGTATTGAGAACACCATCGCCGGAATGAATTTGATAATGTCTTTCTTTCCTGGATACATCAGTAACTTCACTAATCACAATTCTCTCGGGAAGAGGAAACTGTTTGATAAGTTCTTTTCCGGAGATACCTTTAGAAGCCCCCGGGTAATTTATTACAGAGCAGGCATTAAGAAGCAGTCCACCGGGCTCATCGCATTCATACACCAGTGGATCGATCCCGTACAGTTTGAGTTGCTGTGCAGCGGCAAGACCCGCGGGACCGGCACCGACAATAACGACATTCTCAGTGTACATTCATACCCCGGATGTATTTAATAATAGAGGAGACACTTACCGGTTTTGAAAAGCCGTGAGCCAGATTCGCTGTAGTTGCCCGGTGAAGATCCATATTCATGGTGGCAGTGCCGTCAACTGGCATAAGAACCCTGTATCCCCGGACAAAAGCAGACCTTGCCGTGGTCTCACAGCAGAGATTGGTCATTACACCGGTAATCACTACGGTTTTTACATCAAGTTGTTGAAGCAATTTATCAAGCCCGGTGTTGTAAAAAGCATCGTATTGGGGTTTTTCAATCACCCCGGCCCAGGATGTATCGAAAATATTGTGGATTTCGCTGAGCGGATTTTCTCTGGTTATGGTGTCTTTCCACCAGCGGCCCATCATTCGGGCATTCTCCTTTGTGTTCAGATGCCTGGTGTAGATTACCGGTAGATCGTGCATCTCAAATTCC
>JAUVJW010000129.1 GCA_030596465.1 Candidatus Fermentibacteraceae bacterium
AATCCAATAGAAGATATTCTTGACTTCTTCGAATGGATTGATAAGGAAACACCACCAGGCGTGCTCCCGTCTGTACCCGCGGCTCTGCTCCCGGTGAATCGACTGAAAAACCATGGCTACTGTCCCGTAAGAAATCTGATGGGAGTTCTTCCCGATGGAACTTTTTCACTTTGCGGTGTTGCTTTTTCCAGAAAAGAAATGGCCTGGGGCAAGTTTCCTGAGATCACAGTACAGGAGGCATGGGAGAATTCACCAGTGTACCGGATGATCAGGTCTTCTCTTCCCGACGGTCTTGAAGGAGTCTGCCACAGCTGCATGCACAGAGACTCGTGTATAGGACGGTGTGTGGTGAACAACATGGAAACAGGCGGGGCTGTTACCAGCCCTGATATCCTCTGCCAGCGCGCGTACGATGCGGGTCTTTTCCCGAAAACAAGGCTGATCGACAGATGATGGATCGATTTATACTTCGGGCTCAACTCCGGGCAGTGCTGCCCGAGGGTGTTGTTCTTCATGCATCATCTGTGGCTGAAAATGATGCTGCTTCTATTTTCCTGGCTATGTCAGGAGGGGGCAAATCCACCATAATGAGTAGACTTGCCGTGGAGCACTTTGGAGCAATTGCGGATGACAGTGCAGTTATTTCCCAGGGAACTGATGGTCTGGTAAGATGCCTGCCATGCGGTTCCATGAAGCAGAACATGGGCACCGAAAAGATTGATGGTGCTGTTCTTAAAGAAATTTACTTTGTAGAAAAGGGTTCTCCGGGCTTCAGGTACAGAATCTCTGCGGAGTATGCTTTTTACCGTGCAGTGAAGCTTTCATCAATTATGGCTTACGGGAACATCCTGCCGGAAGAGCAGAAGCAGGCAATTGCATTTCTGAAAAAGTTGTTCAAGTTGTTTCCCGCCTTCATCATAAGGTATGGGCTTCAAGAAGATCCAGGAATTTTTCTTCAGTGAAAAATCAATCGCATACAGATCGTGGCTGGGTAAAAGGTATTTCCATGTGGCCGAACCTTATTCCCGGTGACATACTTAAAGCAGAAGATATTCGGGTAACAGAACTCAAATCCGGTATGATCGCGGTATTCTTAAAAACGGATGAGGAACTGCTTGTGGTTCACAGAGTGCTGAGTGTTCGAGATTCAGACAAAGAAGTAATTGTTGAATCCGGTGGGGACAGGTCAGGACCGGATGAAGCAGAATGGCATTTCTCTCCTTCGGATCGAATAAAAAGAGTTACAGGTGTTCTGAGGCGGGGCAATTATCGTTGCGTTGGCAGTATATCAATACCTGTTTTGTTCTCGCCATCTCTTGTAGTAAGAATTCATTGCGGAATTGTAAGAAGACTGTTCTGGTAGTCGCGGTGATTGATTCGCTGAAATGGAACATTGACTGCTCTGGTTTGTATAGGTAATATTAGCAGTACTAACAGGGAGATTATTTATGAAAAAAGGTTTACTGGTTTTACTGATTGCCGTTGTCGGAGCACTTGCCTATGGTCTTGAGCCTTCGGGTTTTAATCTGGTGGGTTATCCTGACTATGCCTCCGGTTTCAATCCCGAGTTTAACAGCAGAGCTGTATTTTCTGTTTCATCCGGCGCATATGGTTCATATGGGGAGGGAACTTACCTGGGCAGTATGAGTTTCTCACTGCATCCTGATGTTGATGCTACTGTGGAAATGGGCTACTCAAGGTTAATGATGTTCTCCAGCGGTGAAGAGATGGGAAGGATTCTCGGGGGGGTTCAATTGAACTGGAGACCGTCAGAGAATTCTGTATTTTCGGTTACATATCGTGGAGTTCTTCCGGAGAGTAACCTGAATTTCGGAGAGTACTAGACGGGCACAATCTGTTTATTTCTTCTGCTTTCGTTTGCCGAAGGTGATTCGCTTGCTCAGTCGGGAAATATTCTTGAAGCATTAACCTGTTATAGAGTCCAGTGTGATGACCGGCCTTCAAGCTGGTGGCCTTTCTACAGGGTTGCCTGGTGTTACAATCTGCTTGACCTGCCGGATTCGGCCGAGGTTTATGCCAGGACCGCTCTTGCCATTCAGCCTGCCAGCGAAAGATGTCTTTCGGTACTGCTTAAATCACTCTCTGATCAACCGGATAAGGTGCTTGAATATTCTTATCTGGTCTGTGGTGGGGGTGTCTGCCGGTACAGACTCGCAAGAGCAGAGATGGAACTGAATCTTCCGGAGAAATTATCTGTTTCCTGGCTTGATAATTCTTTTCACAGTGAGATTGATTCCGTGGCGGCAGATGCCGGATGCTGGCTTTCCATTCTGCACGGCGATTCCGGAGTCGAATATATTGAAAGATCTGTGGAACTCATGCCGGAAGAAGAATTCTACAGAAGTCTGCTTATAGGAAAACTGATCGATGCCGGGCAGGTTGACAGAGCCTCATCCCAGTTTGAAATTCTTAAAGAGGGCGGTTATGAAGGGCTGTCGTTCTGGCAGACTGCTTCATCGGTTCATGATGCCCTTGGTGATCTCCAGGGGGCGATAGAAGCATCCAGAAGGGCATACGAACTTAGAAGAATTCCATCATCCGCGGCTGATCTGGGCTGGAAACTGTATTTCTATGGAAGAGGTCTCATGAGAGAGGGTCTCATGATGGAAGCCGTACCATATTTCAGAGAATCTTCGGCTCTGTGGAGCAGTGACAGTCTGTGGGCGATAAAGTCGGATTCATTACTTTATCTGATGAATGAGTTTACAAGTACTTCCGAGGGATACGGTGAGCCGATATGAGACACCGTATATGCACGGGTTCTCTTGTATTTGTTATGTTTATGTGCGGATGTGGTTTTGTCGTTACTTCAGATAAATGGAATCACTTCGCATTCTCGGCTTCTGTTTCATCTGTAGCTACTGTTGCAACTTCTGAACCTCTTGAGTCAATGGCTTTTACGGTTGGACTGGGTTTGTTGAAAGAAATTTATGATGGCTGGTGGGGTTCCGGATTTCAAATCCCGGATCTTGCGGCGGATGTGGCTGGAGCGGCCGCGGGTGGTTTTGTTGCAACCGAAATATGCATAGAGGAGTTTCCGTAATGGGGATGATTGGTAAATTTTTCAAAATAATTATGGGTGACAGCCAGGCCAAGCTGATGAAAAGTCTTCAGCCGCTGGTTGATCAGATCAACAGTGATTTTGCAGACCTTTCTGTACTTTCCGACCAGGAGCTTAAAGACAAGACCCGGCAGTTCAGAATAAGACTGCTGAAGGGAGAAGAGCCGGACGAGCTTCTTTCTGAAGCTTTTGCGGTTGTGAAAGAAGTATGCAGAAGGAATCTGGGCGTAGACTGGGATGTGAGCGGTCATTCCACTGAGTGGAACATGGTGCCGTACGATGTTCAGCTGAAGGGTGGTATTGTACTGCACCGGGGTATGATTACCGAAATGGCTACAGGTGAAGGCAAGACTCTGGTGGCTGTGCTTCCAATGTATCTCAACGGGCTGGAACTGAATCCGGAGTGGAAGGAAAAGGCAACTCTGCTCTACGGAGAAGACTACGACAAATGGGTTTTTGAGCCAATTGACGAAGTTCCCGTTGGAGCCGGAGCTCATCTCGTTACGGTAAACGATTATCTTGCTGTTCGAGATGCCAGATGGATGGGACCGATCTATGAGTACATGGGATTTTCCATAGGTTGCATACAGGGTGGAATGACTCCCGATCAGCGCAGAGAACAGTACAACTGTGATATCACATACGGAACCAACAGCGAATTCGGATTCGATTATCTCAGAGACAACATGGCAGTCAGGCTGGAGCAGCGTGTTCAGCGCAGATATCACTATGCCATAGTTGATGAGGTGGACAGTGTTCTCATTGATGAGGCGAGAACGCCACTGATAATCAGTGGCGCGGTTGCCAGGAACAGGAACAGATATATCGAGTATCGTTCTGTTGTAGCCCGACTGGTGAGAAAGCAGGCAGAGCATGTAAACTCTATTGTTGCGGATGCCAATGACCTGTGGGAAAGCGGAGATCACCATGACGCGGCAACCCTCTACCTGAAAGCGCGTCGCGGGGCTCCCAAACACCGCAGGCTTGCGAAGGCCATGCGCAATCCGGATAAAGTTGCGGCGGTCAAGCGTATTGAGGGTGAGAGGCTTCGTGACAAGAACATTCATCTGCTCGATGAGGGGCTTTACTTCGCAATTGACGAGCGTGAAAAATCAGTTTCTGTTTCTGATCTGGGGAGAAAACTTCTTTCCCCTGAAGATCCTGATTTTTTCCTGATAACTGATATCGGCGATGACATGGCTGAGCTTGAGATTCAGGATATTTCTGATCAGGAAAAGTTGGAAAGGAAGAAACAGATATATGAGAGCCATTCGTCAAAGGCAGAGGCTCTTCACAATATTGATCAGCTTCTCAAGGCATATCAGCTTTATGAAATAGATATTGAATATGTGCTTGACGAGGGCAGGGTAGTAATAGTTGATCAGTTCACCGGTAGACCAATGCCGGGAAGAAGGTTCAGCGATGGTCTTCACGAAGCCCTTGAGGCAAAGGAAAATGTGGAGATACGGAATGAAACCCAGACACTGGCCACAATAACAATTCAGAACTACTTCAGAATGTACGGTAAGCTTGCCGGGATGACAGGTACTGCTGAAACTGAAGCCGAGGAATTCGGCAGCATTTACAATGTTGATGTTGCTGTTGTGCCTACCAACAGACCTATTGCCAGAATTGATCACAATGACAGGGTGTTTGCCACAAAGCGCGAGAAATACGGGGCGATTATTGATGAAATAGGCAGAAGACACGATATGGGACAGCCTGTACTTGTGGGAACAGTTTCCGTTGAGGTTTCTGAGCTTCTGTCAAAGCTTTTAAAAAGAAGAAAAATTATTCACAGCGTATTGAATGCAAAACACCACCAGCAGGAAGCCGAAATCATTTCCAGAGCGGGTCAGAAAGGTTCTGTTACCATAGCAACCAACATGGCCGGACGAGGAACTGACATCAAGATAGCGGAAGAGGTGAAGGCAATCGGTACACCGGAGGGTAATCAAACCGAAGGTGGTTTGTTTGTCATCGGTACAGAGAGGCATGAATCCCGTCGTATTGACCGTCAGCTCAGGGGAAGAAGCGGCAGACAGGGAGACCGCGGAGGAAGCAGGTTTTACCTCTCTCTTGAAGATGATCTTTTCAGACTTTTCGCCAGTGAAAAGATAATAGATTTCCTGAAGAAAAGTCAGGAGAAAGAGGGCGAACCAATTGAGCATGCCCTTCTTACGAAGTCGATAGAGCAGGCTCAAAAACGAGTTGAGCAGTACCATTTTGGAATCAGAAAGCATCTTCTTGAATACGATGATGTCGTTAACCGTCAGCGTGAGGTTATCTACGAAAAACGGCTTCAGGCTCTTACAGGAGAAGGGCTGGATGAAGAGATACAGGAGATGACCGAAGCTGTTGTTGAACACGGTTTGATGGAGTTTATACCCGATGATTCTCAAACATACGAGTGGAACATGGAAGGTGTTGTAGTAGCCTTGAGAGATATTTCGGGTGCTGTATTCAAATTGGACGGAATAACAGAAAAATTCCAGAATGCTGAGAAGCTGCGTTTGAAGCTTGTTGGGCTTGTTATGGACTACTACGGGAAAAAGAAGGAAAAGCTTGGAGAAAAACTTGCTCTTGATCTTGAGAAATGGTCTGTCCTCAGCTCTATTGACGCGAAGTGGAAGGATCATCTCTACGCGCTGGATCATCTAAAATCAGGTATTGGTCTGCGGGCCTACGCACAGAGAGATCCTCTTGTCGAATACAAGAAGGAAGCCTTCGGTATGTTCGAAGAGCTGCTTGATAATGTTGACAAACAGGCAGTCAGACAGGTACTGTCTTTATGGCCCGCTTCTAAAATACAAAGAAAGCAGAGTCCCGCGGGAAGAGCTGTTCACCCGGGGCTGAGGGCTCCAGCCGGTGATCAACGATCGGGCAGAGGCAGGAATGCCGAGGGCAGGCAGCAGACAGTAAAACGAAATGAAGAAAAAGTTGGAAGGAACGATCCCTGTCCGTGCGGCAGTGGAAAGAAATACAAACAATGCTGC